>JBGVGH010000117.1:0-11022 GCA_045121575.1 Faecousia sp. | reverse complement strand
CGATGTGGAGATTTCTCCTGAGCTGGTCAGCAAGATCAGCGAAAAGATCATGCCGGAGGTCAATGCCTGGCAGAACCGCCCTCTGGAAAGCGTCTATCCCTTCATTTTCATGGACGCCATTCACTACAAGGTCAAAGAGGATCACCGCTATGTGACAAAGGCAGCCTATGTGGTTCTGGGCATCACCATGGACGGCAGAAAAGACATTCTGGGTGTCTGGATTGGGGAGCATGAGAGCAGCAAATTTTGGCTGAATGTGCTGAATGACCTCAAAAGCCGGGGAGTTCAGGATGTTTATCTGTTCTGTACCGACGGCCTGTGCGGCATGATGCAGGCCATTCAGGCGGTATATCCAAAGAGCCGTTTGCAGCGGTGCATCGTCCACTAGATCCGCAGCTCTACCAAATATGTCAGCTACAAGGATATCAAGAAGGTTGTGGCAGACCTGAAGAAAGTCTACACTGCCGTCACGCTGGACGAAGCGGAGGAGAATCTGCGTACCTTCAGCAACACCTGGCGGAAGCAGTATCCTTCCTGCGTCAAGAGCTGGGAGGACAACTGGGAAGTTTTGAGCACTTTCTTTGAATACCCTCCCGAGATTCGGAAAATCATATATACGACAAATATTATCGAAGGTTTGAACCGGCAGTTCCGGCAGATTACAAAGAACAAACCGTCGTTCACCAATGACGATTCTCTGCGTCGGATGCTGTATCTGGCATCTCAGCGTATCGTCAAGCATTGGCACGCCCGGTGCCAGAATTGGGATATGGTGCTCAGCCAGCTGGAGATCATGTTCAGCGACCGCCAGGTGGGCTGATTCCCCTTGAAATAGGATTCCCGGAAGGCTGAGACGGCATTCACGCCGTACACGGCGCACATACCGCCCCAACCTTCCGGGAGAGTTGTAACCAAGGGGAATAAGCCCCATCATGCACATTGATAACGTGATACTCTTGATTTTGTCGAAAAACGCTTACACAAAATTTTCCGCCGGGCCGTTGCTGTCCCTCCAAACAATTATGGGGCTATATTCCGGGATAAATATTTTTGAAAATCACTTTTCAAAAATGGGGTGGGCATTTCTCCCACCAAATGTGATTTTGATTTCGGATCACGGTGTTGCCGACTGTGTGCGGTAGAAGGTTAGAAGTAAATTGCATTTGCTTGTTTGCGGAGCCAGTCTGCGGTTTTTTGCATCTTGGCGTTGAAGCGTTCAATATCCCGCTTGTTTCTGCCGGACAAATCAATATTTTTGTAGCTGTCTTTTACTGCATCGTAGAATGTTTCATCTTCAATGTACGCCTCAATGCCTGTGGGATTTACATAGTTCCCCAAAATAAAGCCATTCACGCCGTAATAACTGTACCGGAAATCATCATCATAAGAATTCTTTTCAAAGTAAGCCATAATAATACCTTTCTAATCACTTAATAATTTGTTTTTTACATCTTTTATTCATCATGTATCCAAAAGCAAGTGCAGCACCTCTTTGGCGTCAATCTTCTTTATATCCCACTTCCGCCAATCTTCTGCTTTTGGTATTTGTGTATTTAGTAGTGGGCGATATTGCCGGATGAGTTCGCCTTCCTTCTGGCCAATCTCCTCGATAATGTCGTCTTTATCTGTTTTCTACGCATAGTAAAGAACATCAAATTGTATCGGACAATCTAATTTCTATCGCGCTTCCGCAAGAATGCGGTATTTGCATTCCGAGCCGGTTTCGATTCCTACATAATGGGCGGCCACCCGCTCCAACATGTTTACGCTTTTTCCTATGTAAACGACTCGCTCATTCAGCTTGATGCAGTAAATACCTGGGGCTTTATACTTTGGTTCTTTGCCTCTCCGGCGGATCATCGCTCTGACATTTTCTTCATATTTTCTACTCAATATCTCACCCCCCTTCGTTCATGTACCTTGATTCAAGCCACATTGGGAAGGTTGATCGTTTGGAAATTAGCAAATTTCTTTGCGTAATCTTCGGTCGCGACAAACTCTCCATCTGTCATCTGGAAGATTCTGTTGTTGATGTATTCTCTGAAATACAGATTGCCTCGTACCACGCCATTATTGCGCTCAACATTTTCAACTGCCTCCACAAAACCACTTTCTTTGAGCGGGAACAGCGTATCAGTAAGAGAATATTCGCATTCCTCGTTCTCGCAATCATAATTCTCCGCATAGTCGCCATCGTAATAGAAGATAAGCTCTCCATTTTCATAAACACGCTTTCCGCAAAAAGCCATTCCTGTTTCCATGAAAGTGTAAGTAAATCTCATTGTCGGAAATTTCTTTGCCAGCGCGGCAATGACAGGATCACAAGGAGACCACGCTGTTTGGAAATAGATTTCGTTAGAGTGAATCTCAGCATCCACGCTGTTCCATTTAGTTCCCCAATTCTTGATAGACCAATCATACCAGTTGTTTTCTCCGTAGTTTTCCTTTTCCTTTTTGCCAACGCTTCCGCGATAGATGTAGTCAGGCATAGGAATAACTTTCTCAAAGTCAAAGCAATTCTCATCAGTCTTCAACAGTTCCAAGATTTTCTTGCGGGTGTCGGGATTTCCATCAATAGTCAGATAATTATCACAATAGTTCGGCATAGTTTTTTCTCCATTTCATTTCTAAAATAATTTTTATTTCTGTAAGTTTCTTTATTTATCTTACATATATATTATAACATATTTTTTCATAAAAATCAAAAAAGACCGCTGTTTCCAGAGTTTTCTGAACTTTTTACCGTCTTTCGGAGTGTGACGGAGATAAACAAAAAAACGGCGGCAGCCACCTCAAGAATCTCCCTGTATGGGTTAAACTCTTTGAAGTGACTGCCGCCGCATTCTTACTTCCATCCCTTGAAGATGTCATCCAGCGCCGCATCTAATGCAGCCCGCAGACTCTTCTACATCAAGGCCATAATTTCCGCTTCTAACACGGATTTCTTTTTCTTCTTTTTCTTGCGCTCCTGGCTCATTTAACTTCCACCTCGCTGGTGATATGAACGGAGTCTTCTTCCTCTTCGGTCAGTTCAGCAAGAATGCGCTGCTTCTGTTCCGCATAATTCTCCTGTGCAGACTTGCCGTTGATCTGATACCAGTATCTGTCCGGCAATGTGCCTCGTTCCCTGGACAGCAAGGTACTTCTATCGGGTTTCATATCTTTTTCCTCCCTTCTGGATTATTTCTGAGCATTCGCTACTTTTGCACGAATGCCGCTGTTGCGGCTTCGTAGCAAAATAGCGATGCTCTTTCTACTATTATTGAAAATCGTGGCGGGGCATTTGATTTGTTTTGATAAAAGGATTACTTTTTCCTCAGCAATAAATATATTCTCTTATTGTTAAGGAAAAAGTAATCCTTTCAGATCTCAGTCCAGAAGGCATTGGCTCGCAGTTCCTGCCCCAGATTCCTATAAAAGTTGTCCCGCATTTTCTGAGAGATGCGCTTCTTAGTGATGCATTCATACTCCCGCTCCAGCACATTCTTTGCGCTGACCACGGTGGAGGGGGAGCAAGCAAGGGCTGCCGCAATCTCGTCATTGGTGACTACTGGCACTTTGTTGTGGGCGATCCACGCAAACAACTTTAAGACCTGGGAGAAGGCTACGCTTTCGCTGGAATAGTCGTGATGGATCACCGACTGCACCCAGGAGCGGGGGAGAGGGATTTCTGTGGCTTTTGGAATGACCTTTAGGATCTGTGTCCTACCTCGGCTCTCGTGGGTAATAAAGCCGGCGGCTGCCAAAGACTCAACGGCCGCCCGAAGGGTTTGTCTGTTATTGTTCTGACGGGTTACACCCAGGTATCTGCACATATCGGAGTAGTTGCCGCTGAATGATCCACCCTGTTCCGCAAGCATTGCCAGTATGTTGAACTCTGCTTTTGGCAGCGGCAACCACTCCCAGTAAAAAAATACTTTTTCCATAACGATCACATAATCAGGTATGCATTCATCAGTTCTTCATCACTCATGGATGCCAGTTCTTTTTCTAACGGCTCAGCAGCAAATCCAGCGCACTCATAGAAATCAAACAGGATCTCAAATAATGCTTCACGCTTGCCGCAGGCATATTCGCGGCAATAATCAGCTAATTCAGTCATGCGCATAGTAACCTTATCCATTTTTATTTCCTCCTTTCGATTAAGATACCTTCGGCATCTTCTGCTTGTATTGGATGATTTCAGGGGCATTGGCGGGAGCCACTGTCAACCCGCCATCTTTGAAGACAGGCGTTTTCTTATAGTTGGGGAACTGCACCTTAAACCAATCACAAACATACTTGTAGGGGCTAGCGCAAGTCTGAGAAAGAGCCTTAACGGATGCAAACACTTCCAGAAGGTCGTCAGCGTTGTCATAGGCGCGGATGTGCTTTTCCATGTTCTCGTAGGTCAGGCGGGTGTTCGCCTTGGCAGAATCGCACTCACGGCCTGAAACAACTACCTCAGCCATGCCCGGGAAATCATGCCGGATATTACGAATGATTCTATTTTCCTTTGTGCCGTATTTTGCTGCGGCAGCTGCAAACTTATGGTTCATGATAACGGTGTTCTCGTTGAACAAAATTTTGTAACCCTCACGACCAGGGGTCAAACGCTTTGTAGTAGCCATAATTTTTTACCTTTCCTTTCTTCTGGATTACATTCCAGATACATAAATGTACCAACAAAAAACTATTTCTAACAGGAAAATACAGCTCTCAAATGAGAACTGCATGGTGTCTGGCGAAGTCGTCCGGGTGGCGGGCTTCAAATCGCTTTAGGGTCACACTGCCGCATGAGTTCACTTTGACTCTTGGACACTGCAAAGTTGAAGATACTGACTCTAAAGTTGATGAAAGTTGATGGTAGTTGACCTTTGAGAACGAATAAGACAGATTGAGCAGAAATAAGAAAAGAGGATCTGCGTTTGCCGCAAATCCTCTCTATCTCTTATACTTTGACTCTTCTGGAACTATCCTGAAGCATTCCAATGGGGCTATAATTGTTGTGGCATTCCACAAGCAATTTGTCGGAAATTTCTGTGTATCTCTTGGTCATTTGCAGATCGGTGTGTCCCATCTGCCGTTGCAAGGTAAACAGATCGCCGCCGTTTTCCAGATAAAATGTGGCGAAGCTGTGCCGGATCTGATAGGGGGTAAACTTCACGCCGGAACGCTCACAATATTTTCTGAAGTTCCGTCCCAATACATTGGCTTGCAGTTGCTTTCCATCCCTCGTGGGGAACAACCACTTTTCCCATTCCTTCGGCTTAACCTTCAGGAACTTCTTCAGGGAAGTGTTAGTCATGGCAGACAGATACAAGGTTCTGCTGCGACTTGTTTTGGCAACATCAGGACGGATGACAATAGACATCGTTTCGGGATCGTAGTCCTCGTTCTTAATTGCCATGAGTTCGCTTGTCCGTATTCCAGTATCAAGAATAAGTAACACAATGTTGTAGTCCCGTAGTTCTGTGTAATTGTGCTTGTCCAGAGCCTTGAGAAGGGTCTGGATGTCCTTGATTTCCGCAGGCTGGACATTTCCTTCATCTCGGACTTTCTTCAGTTGAAGCTTCTGGAAGGGGTTGTAGGGAAGGTAGTCTTGTTTGGCGCACCACTCAAACAGGGCATGGAGATACTGGTAAGGGTGGTTGAACCTTGCCGGACTTGTCTTGGGAATGTCAGCAAAGTATTCCAGAATCTCAATTTTCAGCACATCCACATCCAAAGTATTCTGCGATTGTGCAAGAAACTTGTCGATGTACTTTTTGTAGTCGCTCAGAGTTCTCTCACGGACTTTCTGAGCCTTTTTCAGGGCGAGAAATTCATTTGCAACATCTCGCAGAGTTCGGTCATCGCAGACCATTTTCATTCGCATAATCTACACCTCACAATTTGTCAAAACCGTAGGCCTAGAAGATGTTTTTGGCTTTTCTGAAATCCGTATTTCTAACTTTTGGACAAACAAAAAAGGGAATTTACGAGAGAAACTCGTAAATTCCCAATCTTGGCAGGGGCACAAGGACTTGAACCCTGAGCCTACGGTTTTGGAGACCGCCGCTCTACCAATTGAGCTATACCCCTATATGTAAAAGGCGGAAGCCTTTGTTTTGCTGGTGGGCCTTCAGGGATTCGAACCCGGGACGATCCGGTTATGAGCCGGAGGCTCTAACCAACTGAGCTAAAGGCCCGTCATTGCCTCGGGTGCGTTTCGCACCACCGCAAGGCGTATTGTATCATTCAAAACCGGTTCTGTCAAGCAATTTTTTGAAAAACTGCCGAAACGGGCCGCGTCCGGGAATGCTGCCATGCCAATCGGGACGAAAACCATGATAAAACGGACATTCTATCTGGAAGTGTTGACAAAATCTTGCTTCTAATTTACAATGTTCTTGTTTAATATGGACAAAGAAAAGAAAAACAGGACGAAAATTTCAGGAGGTAACAGGAAAATGATTAAGCGCGTACGCAGAACCCTTGCCCTGACGCTGGTGCTGGCACTGGTGGTGGGGCTGCTGCCCGGCTTTGCCCTGCCCACCCGGGCGGAGAGCGCGGGGAGCACCTATGTGCTGGACGCTTCGGCGGATTTGGAAGCCATGGCTTCCGGCACCAAGGCCGATGGGGATACCCTCAAAGCCGGCACAGACAATTACTTTACCCTGATTTTTGCTGCCAAGACCAAAATTGACGGCAGCAGCAAGACATTCGATGACGGCTACAGCGCCACCCAGCGCATCAATTTCCAGGCCGCCACCAATGTGGAGGGCATGGTTCCTGCCATTGCCTTTACCACCGCTGGTGCCGCCACCATCAAGCTGTGGTGGGTTTCCGGCGGTGACGGCCGTCAGTTCGCCATTTATGATGAGCAGGGCGCGGTTCTGTGCCGCACGGAAGAAGCTTCCTCAAAAAACAGCCTTTATATTTCCAAGCTGAAGGTGGAGGCGGCGGGTACCTACTATCTGGGCGTGCCGGACGGCTCCAACAATCTGTTCAAAGCAGAGGTTTCTGAGGCCACTGCGGCTCCTGTGGAGCCGGAGCAGGTGACCACCGTGCTGGATGCCACAGCTGACCTGCAGCCCATGGCAGCAGGCGACAAGGCCGACGGTGAGGAGGAAGTCATCAAAAATTACTTCACCGTTATTTACAAAGCAAAGACCAAAATCGATTCCAGCGAAAAAACCTTTGACGACGGCTACAGCGCCACCCAGCGCCTGAACTTCGGCGGCAAGACCGAGCCGGACAACGGCATGATTGGCTCCGTACGGTTCACCACTTCCGGCGCCGCAACCATCAAGCTGTGGTGGGTTTCCGGCGGCGATGGCCGGGAAATGGCCATCATGGACGAAACCGGTGCCATTTTGGATGCCACCGACAAGGCGGAATCCGTCAAGAATACCCTGTACATTTCCGAACTGAAGGTGGATGCTGCCGGAACATATTACATTGCCGTGCCCACTAATTCCAACTACCTGTTCAAGGCCGAGGTGACGGAAAGCGCCGGGCAGGCCTCTGGCCGCACCCCCTGGAGCCAGGTGGCAGCCCCGGTCGTGACCGGAGTGGAGCAGAAGGACGGCACGCTGGAAGTGACGGTGCAGATGGTGCTGGGCGAAACCGGCGCGGATTCTGTCACGGTCATCATGCTGGATGCCGATGGCCGGGAATGCACAAAGAGCAAGCAGACCACGGAAGGGGACACTAAGGTGTTTACCTTTACGCCTGCCGCCTCCGGCACTTACAGCTTCCGGGCCTTTGCCAGCCGGGAGGATGCGGCGGATAAGCCCGCTGCCGAAGAAAAGCAGGGCGGCTTTGTACTGCCGCTGGCCGTGCCGGTCATTACGCTGGTGCACAAGACTTCCGGCGCCCTGACTGCCATCTGGAGCCAGACCCCGGAAGCGGACAGCTATGAAGTCTATTGTGACGGCGTGATGGTGGGAACCACCGCAGAGCGCAGCTACACCATCCCGGGCCTGACCGCCGGGCAGGCATACAGCATTGCCGTGGCCGCTGTCCGGGGTGAAGAAAAGACCGAGCCCTCCACCGCCGTGGTGGTGACGGCCTCTGAAAAGGACGAGACCGGCTGGAATTTCGTCCGCTACGGCGACGGTACCAACGACGAAAAGAACGGTTACAGCGTCCATGAGGACGGCACCGTCACCGTTTGGTCGGAAGGGAACAAGGGCAAAATCCAGCCCACCTCCACCGATGGCCTGGCCTTCTACTACACCGCCGTTCCCACCAACCGGAACTTTACCCTGCGGGTCAATGTCCATGTGGACAGCTGGACCTTCACAAACGGTCAGGAGGGCTTTGGCCTGCTGGCTACCGACCGCCTGGGCAACCACGGCGATGCCACATCCTTCTGGAACAACCAGCTGATGGCCGCTGCCACCAAGATTGAGTACCGCTGGGATATGGATGCGGAAATGATTCGCCCCTGGGAGATGACCGAATATACCAAGTATTCCATGAAGCTGGGCCTGGGTTCCATCTTTAAGAAGGGCCTGACCCCCGGCAGCCTGGACTACTATACCCTGATGCCCGAGGGCTTCACCAGCAAGACCGAAACGCTGGACATCACCGCCGCGACCCAGATGAAGGAGGCTGGTACCTACAACATCGTGGGCAACGCCACCAATGAAGTGGGCGGCACCCTTGACCAGATGACGGATTTTGTTCTGGAAATTCAGAAGAACAACACCGGCTATTTCGTGACCTACTACGATGGGCAGGGAAAGGTCATCAAGACCATCAAGGACTATGAGCCCGACGCGCTGAGCCAGCTGGACAAGGACTATGTCTATGTGGGCTTCTTTGCCTCCCGCAATGTCCGGGCTACCTTCGATGTGCAGGAATTTGTGATCACCGACCCGGCCACCGATGCCCCTGCCGAAGAAAAGCCTGTCAATTACATTAAGCCCGTTCTGACCATCACTTCTCCCAGTGTGACCAGCGGGGAAACCTACAATCTGGTCTTTGTTTCCAATGTGGACGGCACTGCCTATATCCGAATCAACGACAAGAACACCGACCTGAAGGATATTCCCGTCAAGGCCGGCCAGAAGGTGAATGTTGTGGTGCCGCTGCCGGATGCAGAGGAAATCCGGGTGACGGCTTACCTGAATCCCGATCCTGACCAGGATTTGGGCGAGGGCAACGCCCTGTCCGGCCTGGGCGCGGTTTCTGACGAAGTCACCCTGCTCAATGGCAATGCCTTTACCCAGCAGCAGGAGCTGTATGTCTCGCCCAATGGCTTCTTTAACGGCAAAGGCACCCGGACGAGTCCGCTGGATATTTACACCGCGGTGACCGTGGCCCGTCCCGGCCAGACCATCGTTTTGATGGAAGGCACCTACAAACTGGAGAAAGACCTGAAGATTCAGCGGGGCATCAACGGTACCGCGGAAAATCCCATCCGCATGGTATCTGACCCCGAGGGAAAGACCCGTCCTGTGCTGGACTTCCTGGGTGTCGGGAATGGCTTCACCACCGGCGGCGACTACTGGTATTTCTACGGCTTTGATGTGACCAATTCTGCCAACGGCCAGAAGGGCTTCCAGATTTCCGGCAACCATAATGTGGTTGACAGCGTCAATGCCTACAACAACGGCAATACGGGTATCCAGATCAGCCGCTACAGCCAGCTGGACCTAACCCCCGACACCTGGCCCTCCTATAATCTGATTCTCAACTGTACTTCTCATAATAACGCGGATAAGGGCTATGAAGATGCCGACGGCTTCGCCGCCAAGCTGACCGTGGGCGAAGGCAATGTGTTTGACGGCTGCGTGGCCTACAATAACGCTGACGACGGCTGGGATTTGTATGCCAAGGTAGAGACCGGCCCCATCGGCTCCGTGACCATCCGCAACTGCGTGGCCTACGGCAATGGCTATCTGGAGGACGGCACCAACGCCGGCAACGGTAACGGCTTCAAGATGGGCGGCACCAGCATCTCCGGCAAGCACCGGCTCATCAACAGCATTGCCTTCAACAACAAGGCCAAGGGCATCGACTCCAACTCCTGCCCCGACATCATTGTGGAAAACTGTACCTCTTACAACAACGGCTCTTACAATGTGGCCTTCTACACCAACACCGCCAAGGACACCGCATTCAAGGCCACCGGCCTGATTTCCTTCCGGGATTCCGCTGCTGTCAGCATGACAGCCGATAACCTGAAGCCCAAGGGCAATCAGAACGAGGCGGATTATAAGAACGACACGGCCTATTACTGGAACGGCAGCGCCAGCGTGAACGCCTCCGGCTCTGCCATTACAGCGGATATGTTTGTTTCTACAGAGTTTAAGGGTATCCTCCGCAATGAGGACAACAGCATCAACATGCAGCACTTCCTGGAACTGACGGACAAGGCTCCTGCCGATGCCGGCGCCCGCCTGGGCAGCGGACACTCTGCGGAAGTCATCCCCGGCAAGGCGGCTACCTGCACCGCTGACGGCCTGACTGAGGGCAGTAAGTGCAGTATCTGCGGTGAAATCCTGACGGCGCAGGAGACCATCCCTGCCGCCGGACACCAGCCGGAAACCCTTCCCGGCAAGGAGCCCACCGCCACCGAGTCCGGCCTGACCGCGGGAAGCAAGTGCAGCGTCTGCGGTGAAATTCTGAAGGCGCAGGAAGTCATCCCCGCCACCGCAGCGCAGGAGCCTGCCCTCTCCAACACCGTCATCTGGGTGGTGATTGTGGTGGTTCTGGCTGGTGTGGCTGCGGTTGTGGTGGTCGTGCTGAAAAAGAAAAAATAATCCTTTCCTAATCCCTCCTCTCTCACGAATGTGAGCACAAAGCCCGCACCGAAAGGTGCGGGCTTTGCGCGGAAAAACGCAAAATCTACAAATTGGAATTTATCTAATAAATCCTCTAAAACCACTCAAAAACAGCGCTATATGGTGGTTTTTCGCTTGTTTTGCATCTTGCCTTATCAAGTTTCCCTTGATTCTTCCCTTATGGGGAAAAACAAGGGAAACTTTTTTATGCTCAGCTTACCACCTGGTCGAGCATCCGGGCGGAAGATCGCTTCGTTTCCCGGTT
>JBGVGH010000116.1:0-12485 GCA_045121575.1 Faecousia sp. | reverse complement strand
CATGAATTTGGAGGCAGGGTATGACAAAGTTGCTGCTGCGTTTGTTTGTACGGGGATATAAAAACCCGGATGACCCAAAAGTGCGGGGAAAAGTGGGAAAATTTTCCGGAATTGTGGGAATTATCTGCAATCTGCTGCTGTTCGGATTCAAATTGGCGGTGGGAACCATTTCCGGCGCCGTGTCCATCACCGCCGACGCCATGAACAACCTGTCCGATGCCACCAGCTCTGTGGTGACGCTCATTGGCTTCAAGCTGGCGGAAAAGCCCGCCGACGAGGACCATCCCTACGGGCACGCCCGGTATGAATACCTGTCGGGTCTGGCGGTGGCAGCGCTGATTGTGATTATTGGCTTTGAACTGGCAAAAACCTCGGTGGAGAAAATCCTGCATCCTGCCGAAGTGCTGTTCACCCTGCCGGTGGTGATTGTACTGCTGGGCTCGGTGGGAATGAAGCTGTGGATGTGCCTGTTTAACCGGTATCTGGGAAAGCTGGTTCATTCCACCACCCTGATGGCCACGGCAGCTGACAGCCGCAATGACATCATCGCCACCTCGGCAGTGCTGGTGGCGGGGGTGATTGGCACACTGTCGGGGCTGAAGCTGGATGGGTACATCGGCCTTGCGGTGGCACTGTTCATCCTGTACAGCGGCGCTACCCTGGCCCGGGACACCATCAGCCCCCTGCTGGGCGAAAATGCCAGCCCGGAGCTGCGGGAGCAGATTGCGGCGCTGATTCAAAGCGAGCCGGCGGTGCTGGGCTATCACGATTTGATGGTGCATGACTACGGCCCCGGACAGCGGTTTGCCAGTATGCATGTGGAAATGGACCGCAAGGCCGACCCTCTGCACTGCCACGAGCTGATTGACAATCTGGAGCGGGCCTGCATGGAAAAGCTGAATGTACATCTCATTCTGCACTATGACCCGGTGGTGACCGGCGACGCGGAGCTGGAGCGGATGCGCACCCTGGTGACCCAGCTGCTGCGGCAGCGGGACGAGCGCATCAACATCCACGATTTCCGCATGGTGCCGGGGCAGGAGCACACCAATCTGATTTTCGATGTGGTGCTGCCGCCGGACCTCATGCCCGCCAAGGGGGAAATCAAAAAGCGGCTGGACGAGGCGCTGGCCTCTCTGGAGGAAACGACTTATTATACGGTCATTACCTTTGACATTGGATAAAGCAAATATTTTGGAGCAAAATATGGATTCTTTCGTTTTAAAAGGCAATTTTATTTACAGCAAAACGCCTGCGGAGCTGGCAGTGTATCCCGGCGGCTATGGGGTGTGCGTAGACGGCGTTTGCGCGGGCGTTTTTGAGGAACTGCCCGCCTGCTATGCCCACCTGCCGGTGCGGGACTATGGCGACAGCCTGATTGTGCCGGGATTGGTGGATTTGCACATTCACGCACCCCAGTACACCTTCCGGGGCAGCGGCATGGATTTGGAGCTGATGGACTGGCTGCAGCAGCAGCCTTTCCCGGAGGAGGCCCGGTTTCAGGACACGGCCTATGCAAGGCAGGCTTACCGCCTGTTTGCCCGGCAGATGAGGGAAAGCGCCACCACCCGGGCGGTGATTTTCGCCACCCGGCACGGGCAGGCTACCCGGATTTTGATGGAGGAAATGGAAAAAACCGGCCTTTACAGCTTTGTGGGCAAGGTGAATATGGACCAAAATGCCCCGGAAAATCTGGTGGAGGAAAGCGCGGAGATTTCTCTGCGGGATACCCTGAATTGGCTGGAAGAAGCGGGGGACATGGAGCGGACAAAGCCCATTTTAACCCCCCGGTTCATCCCCGCCTGTTCCAGAGAGTTGCTGGAGGGTCTGGGGCAAATCCGCCGGGAAAGGAATCTGCCGGTGCAGTCCCATCTGTCGGAAAATCCCGGGGAAATCGCGGCGGTTCACCGCCTGTTCCCGGAGGAAAAGACCTACGGCCACTGCTATGAACGCTACGGTTTGATGGAGGGGGCCATCATGGCCCACTGCGTCTATTCGGAGGAAGCTGAGGTGGCGCTTTTGAAGGAAAAGGGGGCGTTTGTGGCCCACTGTCCCGCCTCCAATACCAACCTCTCCTCCGGCATCGCCCCCATCCGGCGCTATCTGCGGCAGGGGCTGCAGGTGGGCCTGGGCAGCGATGTGGCGGGGGGACACAGCGAATCCATCTTCCGGGCCATGGCGGATGCCATCGGGGTTTCCAAGCTGTACTGGCGGCTGGTGGATGATGAGAGCAAGCCCCTGAGTCTGCCGGAGGCATTTTACCTGGGCACCCGGGGCGGCGGGGCGTTTTTCGGAAAAGTCGGCTCCTTTGAAGAAGGCTATGCCTTTGATGCCCTGGTGCTGGACGAGGGGGCCATGCCCCGCTGGCGGGAGATGTCGCTTCTTCAGCGGCTGGAGCAGTTTGTCTATCTGGAGCAGGGGAGAGCCAGCCTGAAGGCCAAATACGCCGGCGGCAGGCAGATTTTCTGAGCAAAAAAACAAACGGACGAGCTTTCACTCGTCCGTTTCCGTTTGTAAAAAGGTTGCCGCTCCTACGGTGCTTTTCAAAAGAGTCTTGTCATTCTGAGCGAGCCGAAGGCGAGTCGAAGAATCTCAGCACTCCCCATGAGATCCTTCGACTCCGCTGACGCTCCGCTCAGGATGACATGATTCTTACCTTTCCTGGGGCGGATAATGGATTTATTTTTCTTCGGAGGCCCGGTGGGCTTCCTTCTTTTTTTGCAGGGCGTTATGGGCTTTTTCCCGCAGGGCGTGGAGCACGGCCAGAGTTTTCTGGTCATTGGGAAACAGCCGCTTCAGCAGAAAAATGGAGATGGTTACCGTAATCACCTTTTCCGGGGTGAAAGGCAGCCACAAAAAGGCAAGGTAAGCCCCTGCCACGGCCATCATCCAGCCGATTTGAAATAAGGTGCCCACAGCCATCAGAATATACGACCAGCCGTTGGTGATAAGCCAGGCCAGGCCAAAGCACAGCAGAAACCGGGGGCTCAGCAGAAACTCCAGCACCTTTTTGCAGTTTTTCTTCCATTTGGGCATATCCATCATCATGTCCATCCTTTCTCCTGAAAGGTTACTTTTAGTATATCCAAAGCTGGAAGAAAAGGGAAGTGCTTTTTTGTGAAAAGAGTGTAAAAAATTGCGGCAGAGGAAAACCTCTGCCACAATTTGAAAATGGGGAAAATCAGGTGTTCAGCAGCTGTTGGCGGCTGTATTGCAGGGTGTAGAGCTGATAGTAGCGGCCCTTCAGCTTCAGCAGCTCCTGATGGTTGCCCTGCTCCACAATTTTGCCCTTGGACAGCAGGATGATGTTGTCCGAATGCTGGATGGTGGACAGGCGGTGGGCAACAATCAGCATGGTGCCGATGTTTTTCATCTTTTCCAGAGAGTTCTGAATCAGAATTTCGGTTTCCGTGTCGATGTTGGCGGTGGCCTCGTCGAGAATCATCACGCTGGGCTTGTGAATGATGGTGCGGGCAAAGGAAAGCAGCTGCCGCTGACCGGCGGAGAAGTTGTTGCCCCGCTCCCGCACCGGCTCATCCAGGCCCTTTTCCAGCTTGTTGATGAAGGAATCGGCGTTGACATAGCGGCAGGCCTCCATCACTTCCTCGTCGGAAACGCCCTCCATCCGCAGCAGGATATTGCTGCGAATGTCGCCGGAGAACAGGAACACATCCTGCAGCATCTGGCCGAAGTGGCGGCGCAGGGAGGAAATCTTGATGTGGCGGATGTCGATGCCGTCAATGAGGATTTGGCCCTTCTGAATGTCATAATTGCGGCAAATCAGGGACAAAATGGTGGTCTTGCCGGAGCCGGTGGAGCCGACAAAGGCCACGGTCTGCTTCGGGGCAATGTGGAAGGACACGCCCTGCAGCACCCATTCGCCGGGGATGTAGGAGAACCACACATCCTTAAATTCGATTTCGCCCCGGATTTCCTCCAGCTCAATGGCGTCCGGCTCGTCCACCACCTGGGGAACCATATCCATGATGGTGAAAATCTTTTCCGCAGAGGCAAAGGCCGACTGCAAAGAGTTAAATTGCTCTGCCAGGGTCTGGATGGGGTTGAAGAAACGGCTGATGAAAATGTAGAAGGAAACAATCACCGCGCTGTCCACCGCCGCGCCCAGCATACCGGTGCCCAAAATGGCACCCCGGCAGCCAAAATAGAACAGACAAAGCTGGCAGGAAACAAACAGCAGATACACCATGGGGCGGAAAATGCCGAACACATACATCTGCGCCTGCCGGGCTTTTTCTACACGGCGGCTGCGGGTCAAAAAGTCCTGCATTTTCTGCTCTTCCCGGTTGAAAATCTGGGTGATTTTGATGCCGGAGAGGTTTTCGGAAAGGAAGGTGTTGATGTCGGTGGTGCCGTCTTTGACCTTGCGGTAGGCCTGACGGGAGAAGTAGCGGAAAATAACGGTGAAGAACACCACAAAGGGGACAAAGGCCAGCACCATCAGTGCCAGACCGTAGTTGAGCATCAGCATGGCACCAAATACGCCGAAAATCACCAGGGTGTTTTTAATCATGGTCACCAGAATGCCGGTGAACATCTGGGAGATGGCGTTGGTATCGTTGCAGACACGGGTCACCAGCTTACCAACGGGAATTTCGTTGAGCTGGGCGTGGGACAGGCTCTCAATGTGGGTGAAAATGTCCAGGCGGAGGTTGGAGAGAATTTTCTGGCCGATTCTCTGCAGCACCATGGTCTGAATGTAGCTGCTGACCACGCTGATAATCAGAATGCCGGCGTAGCAGGCCACAATGGCAAGCAGATAATGGAGGGAAAAGTTCTCGGTTTTGATGGTGTCCTGAATGTGGCCGATGAGCAGGGGAGAGAACACATCATAGGCAATGGACAGCAGCAGCACCACAAACACCAGCACAAACTGCTTCCAGTAGGGCTTGGCGTAGCGCAGCAGCCGGCGAATCAGCTCGCCGTCGGCAATGTTGCGGTCGCGGCTGGCAGGCTCATGGCGCTTGGCATAGAGGTAGGCGGCGATAAACAGCAGGGTGCAAAGGCCCAGAATGATGCCCACAATCAAAATGGGGAGATACTCACGCATTGTGCATCGCTCCTTCCTCCTCCAGTTTTTGCAGGTCTACCATTTTGCGGTAGGCCGGGCAGGTGGCGTACAGTTCGTCGTGGGGGCCGAAGGCGGCCAGACGGCCGTCGTCGATAAACAGAATTTTGTCCATTTTTTCAATGGTGGAGATGCGGTGGGCAATGAGAATGGTGGTCTTGCCCGCCCGGGTGGCGCGCAGATTTTCCAGAATGGTCTTTTCCGTTTTGGTGTCCACCGCGGAGACGCTGTCATCCAGAATCAGAATGGGGGCTTCCTTCATCAGTGCCCGGGCGATGGAAATGCGCTGCTTCTGACCGCCGGAAACGGTGACGCCCCGCTCGCCCAGCACGGTGTCGTAGCCCAACTGGAACTCGGAGATGTTGCTGTCCACATCCGCCAGACGGGCAGCTTCCATGACGGAGCTGTGGCTGCGGGTGTCCACACCGAAGCTGATGTTGTTTTCGATGGTATCGGAGAACAGGAAGTTGTCCTGGGGCACATAGGCGCAGCCGGCCCGCACCGAGCGGATGGAAACGGTGTTTACATCGTGGTCATCCACAAACACAGTGCCGTCGGGCACATTGTAAGTACGCAGAATCAAATCCACCAGGGTGGTTTTGCCGGAGCCGGTCTTGCCCACCAGACCGATGTTTTCGCCGGGGTTGATGGTAAAGGAGATGTTTTCCAGGGCGTCAAATTCGCCGTCAGGGTAGCGGAAGTTCAGATTGCGGAACTCAATTTTGCCCCGGATGTTTTGCAGCTCCTCCACGCCGGGGCGGTCGGTCACATCCACAGGGGCGTCCAGCAGCTCGGAAATCCGCTTCAGGGAGGCCTTGCCTCTGGAAGTCATGTCAATCAGTTCGGAAACAGCCATGATGGGCCAGATAACGGCGTTGAAATAGCCGATGAACTCCATCAGCTGACCGGCGTTGAAGCTGCCCTTCCACACCAGATAGCCGCCGTAACCCAGAATCACGCACACGCAGCTTTCCACGAACAGTGTCACCAGAATCCGCAGCAGCATGGAGGTTTTCACATAGTCAATGTTGGCGTCCTCATTTTCCTGATTCAGCTTTTTGAAGGCCATCAGTTCTTTACTTTCCTTGACAAAGGCCTTGATGACGGCGATGCCGGAGAAGCTCTCCTGGGAAAAATCGGACAGCCGGGAGAAAGCCTCCTGCCGCTTGTCCCATTTTTTGGACATATAGCTGCCCACGATGGTGGAGCAGGCCAGCAGCAGCGCCAGGGGAATCAGGCAGATGAGGGTCATGACATAGTCCATCTTCCACATTTTCACCAGGGCCAGCCCGCCCATGAAGCAGGCGTCAAAGGCCATCATAAAGCCGCTGGCGTAGCAGTCCTGCACCGTGTCCAGGTCGTTGGTGAACAGGCTCATCAAATCGCCCACCTTGTTGACCTGGTAGTATTCCCGGCTCAGGTCCTTGGCGTGGTCAAACATCCGGTTGCGAAGCTGGGTTTCCACCTTGATGCCGGCACCGAACAGGCACCACCGCCACAGAAAGCGGCCGATGGCAATCACCAGAATCAGCTTCACCATGGGCATACAGATGACATCCAGCAGGAAATCCATGTCGAAGGTGCAGGCAACGCCGTCCACTTCCACGGTGCCGTAAGTCAGGCCGTTGATGACCATGCTGTAAAGGTTTGGAATGATGAGCTGGGTGTAATCGACAATCATCAGGGCAATGGCACCCACAAGCAGCAGCGGCGCATAGCGAAGATAATAGCGGTTGATATGTTTGCCTAATAGCATACCGTTCGTTCCTCTCTTTCTAAAAATGCAAACTTTAAGTCATTATAGCACAGTTATGCAGATTATACAATATGTAAAAATAAAAAGATGGTTCCTTGTGAAATAGCCACAGTGAAAGACAGAAAAGGGGATGTGGCGTGTACGCCACAGGAAGAAATTTGAATTTTTGAAAAGGATTTTTCTGAATTTCTCCGTTAATATGGCCACAATTTCTTCATAATTGAAGGAATTTCTTTACAGTTTGTTCACTGGACAAAACCAGCTTCCATTGCTATAATGCAGCCTGTACCGAGCGACCGGCCGCATGGACTGGCCGCTTTGAATATACGGCGCGGAGATTTTTCCGCTGTGAACAACTATTTTAAGGAGAAAATGAAAAATGAAAAAGCTGATTGCCCTGCTGCTGGTTCTGACCATGGCTGTTTCCATGGCTGCCTGCGCCCCCGCCAAGGACGACACCAAGCCCTCCGAAGGCACCAAGCCCTCTCAGGAAGCTACCAAGCCCACTGAGGACAACAAGCCCGCCACCGGCGATGTGACCCCCTCCGTGGACGCTGACACCATGGGCGGCAAGCTGTGGGCTGCCTTTGAGGCCGCTGTGGCTGCCAATGCCTCCGCTTCCGCTGAGGAAATTGCCAATACTCTGCTGACCGACCCCTGCATCCCCTTCATGGGCGGCGCTATGCCCGTGGAGCCCGGCCTGCAGACCGGCTTCGGCAACTACGAGGTCAAGGGCTTTGAGCAGGGCGCTGTGTTTATGCCCATGATCGGTTCCATTCCCTTCGTCGGTTATATCTTTGACCTGGCTGACGGCGCCGATGTGGCCGCTTTCGTCAAGGGCCTGGAAACCAACGCTGTCCCCAACTGGAATGTCTGCACCACCGCTGACCAGACCGTGGCCGGCTCCAAGGGCAACCGTGTGTTCTTTGTGATGTGCCCCGCTTCCTCCGGCGACGAGGGCGGCAACACCGAGGAGAAGGAAGTCATCGCTCCCACCGTGGAGGAAGGCACCCTGGGCGAAGAGCTGTGGAATGGCTTCCTGATGGCTGACCCCGTGCTGAACGGCGAAGATGCCAACAGCATTGCCTGGTGGATGTGCGGCGAGCCCGCCATCGTTGACTTTGGCTTCATGAACGAGGATGTGTCCGCTCTGTTCCCCGACGGCCTGATGCCCGGCTTTGGCGAGTTTAAGGTGGAAGGCTTTGATAACGGCGCTGTGTTTATGCCCGCGATTGGTTCCGTGCCCTTCATCGGTTACATCTTTAACCTGGCTGACGGCGCTGATGTGGCTGGCTTCATTGCTGACCTGCAGGCCAACTGCAACCCCCGCTGGAACATCTGCGTGGCTGCTGACCAGACTGTGGTGGGTGCTTACGGCAACACCGTGTTCTTTGTGATGTGCCCCAACAGCATGTCCGCCGAGTAATTCCCCGGTTCGCAAGTAAACAATGATCGGGTGAAGGAAAACCTTCACCCGATTCCTTTGAAAACCCAAGAAATAAGGAGGTCGTATGCTTTTTTCAAGTATTCCGTTTCTGTATTATTTTCTGGCAGCGGTTCTGATCATCTACTTTATCGTCCCCTTTAAGTTCAAGAATCTGGTGCTGCTGCTTTCCAGCCTGTTCTTCTACTTTTACGGCGAACCCATCTACACCCTGCTGATGCTGGGCACAACCCTGTCCAGCTACATTCACGGCCTGCTGATTGATAAGTTCCGGGGAAAGAAACTCTCCAAGGTATTCCTGTGGTCGTCTGTGGTCACCAGTGTTCTGGTGCTGGGCTTCTTCAAGTATTCCGACTTTTTCATCAGCAATGTGAACTCTCTGCTGAACACCAATATCAGCCTGCTGGGGCTGGCGCTGCCCATCGGCATCAGCTTCTACACTTTCCAGACCCTGTCTTACACCATCGATGTGTACCGGGGCGAAGCTAAGGTGCAGAAGAGCTTCATCCGGCTGGCAACCTATGTGGCCCTGTTTCCCCAGCTCATTGCCGGCCCTATCGTCCGCTATACCACGGTGGAGGAGGAGCTGAGCCACCGCACCCATTCCTTTGAAAACTTCTCCTACGGCGTCAACCGCTTCATCATCGGCCTTGCCAAGAAGGTGCTGATTGCCGACACCCTGGCAGCTCTTGCAAAATCCCTGCACGGCATGGAGGAGCTGACAGTGGGCGGTATGTGGGTTTACGCCATTGCCAACGCCCTGCAGATTTACTTCGACTTCTCCGGCTATTCCGACATGGCCATCGGCCTGGGCCGGGTGTTCGGCTTCCACTTCCTGGAAAACTTCAACTATCCCTTTATTTCCAAGAGCGTTGCCGAGTTCTGGAGAAGATGGCATATGTCCCTGGGCAGCTGGTTCCGGGATTATATCTATATCCCCCTGGGCGGCAACCGGGTGTCCCTGCCCAAGTGGATTTTCAACACCTTCGTGGTGTGGTTCGTCACCGGCTTCTGGCACGGTGCGGACTGGACCTTCATCATCTGGGGCCTGTATTTCTTCGTGTTCCTGGTGATGGAAAAGTTCTTCCTGAAAAAGTGGCTGGATAAGGCACCCAAATTCGTGTCCCACATCTATGTGACCATTGTCATCGCCATCAGCTTCGTGATTTTCAGCGGCGCCGGTGCCAAGGGTATGATGGCAGACCTGGGTGCCATGTTCGGTGCCAATGGGCTGGCCTTCTGGTCCAAGGAGACCACCTACTACCTCAGCGGCTACGCCATTGCTCTGGTGGTGGCCATCTTCGGCGCAACGCCTGTGCTGAAAAACCTGTTTGCCAAGCTGCACGCCAATGAAAAGGCCTGCAAGGTGCTGAATATTGTGGAGCCTGTCTTCCATGTGGTACTGCTGCTGCTGGTGACCGCTTACTTTGTGGACGGTTCCTTCAGCCCCTTCCTGTACTTCCGATTCTAATGGAAAGGGGATCGATTTGCTATGAGTAACAAGACGAAAAATATTGTTGTGACCATCACCTTCGTGGCCTTTATCGCCGCGTTTGTGATGATGTGCGGCTACCGCTTCTTTAACCCTGTGGATGTTTCCGAAAGCGAACGCCGCCCCCTGGCCCAGTTCCCCAGTGACATCACCTGGGAGGGCATTGTGGACAAGGAAGTGATTAACGACTTCGAGGACTACGCCGTGGACCAGTTCCCCCTGCGGGAGTTCTTCCGCACCCTGAAAGCCAAGTTCGCCCTGAATATTCTGGGCCTGAAGGAAAACAATGGCCTGGCGGTGCAGGATGGCTACATTGTCAAGGTGGAAAAGGAATTTAACCAGGAACTGCTGGATTATTCCGTGGGCCGTCTGGAGTATATTTACAATAAGTATCTGGCGGACAACGGCGGCGACAAGTTCGTTTCCATCGTGCCGGACAAGAACTACTTCCTGGGTCAGGATTACGGCTATCCCTCCGGCGACTATGACGCACTGGCGCAGCTGGTGCAGGAGAAGCTGCCCGGCATGACCTATGTGGACATCTTCGGCGCTTTGGAGCTGGAGGACTACTACCACACCGACACCCACTGGAGCCAGGACAAGATTCTGGGCGTGGTGGATGTGCTGGCGGAGGCCATGGGCATCTCCGACCGCCTTTCCGGCAAGTTTGACCAGAAGGAGCTGGACGGCGGCTTCAAGGGCGTGTACTACGGCCAGAGCGCCCTGCGTCCCAACCCGGACAAGCTGGTGTACCTGACCAATGAGATTCTGGAAAACTGCACGGTTTACGACTACGAAACTGGCAAAACCTACGGCATTTACAATTTCGATGCCTTTACCGAATCTCTGACCAACAGCAAGAAGGACGGCTATGACTTCTTCCTGTCCGGCACCCGGGCGCTGCTGCGGATTGACAATCCCAACGCCACCACCGATGAGGAACTGATTATCTTCCGGGATTCCTTCGGTTCCAGCCTGTCTCCCCTGCTGGTGGAGGGCTACAAGAGCATTTATGTGGTGGATATCCGCTATGTGCACCCCAATATGCTGGGCAATATGATTGATTTCGAGGGCAAGGATGTGCTGATGATTTACAGCCCCCTGGTTCTCAATCAGAAGGCCTTCAAGTAATTTTTCAAATCCCGCCGGTTCGATGGAACTGGCGGGATTTTTCTTGCGCTGAGGCGCGGATTATAGTATAATGAAGAAAACGGGAGGCGATACCATGAAAGAAATTCTGTCCCAGGTGATTGAAAATCAAAGCCTGACAAAACTTACCCTAAGCAAGCCCACGGACAAGACCGTCCTCCGGGCCACCGGGCGGCTGACCCAAATCAAGGGGGAGCTGTATGTGACGCTGGAGCGGTTTTACACCGACGGTAAGGCCCGCCACGAGAATATTCCCGCGGCGCAGGCCGCCGGGGCGCTGGCGGCCCTGATTCCGGAGCAGTTTCGGGAGATGAATATTCTCACCACCGGGGGGGAATGCCGGGTGCTGACCTCGAAAAAGGGGAAAGTGACGGTGCTCAACCGCATTAAGGCGGCCTCCGCCGCTCCGGCGGCGCTGGAGCATAACCGCCAGAAGCAGTACATCCTTCCGGCGGACAAGCCGGTGGATTTTCTCATGGCGCTGGGGGTGCAGGACGAAAACGGCCGTATTTTTGACAAAAAACGGTCAAAATTCCGGCAAATCAACCGCTTTCTGGAAATTGTGGCGGATGTGGAGCGCAGCATTGTCACCGAAGAAGAGCTGTACATTCTGGATTTGTGCTGCGGCAAAAGCTACCTCAGCTTCGCCCTTTACTATTATTTTACCGTCATCCGGGGCTGCCGGGTGGTGATGGACTGCGTGGATTTGAAGCAGGATGTGATGGAATACTGCGCCGGGGTGGCAGAAAAGCTCCACTACGACGGCCTGCACTTTATGACCGGGGACATCCGGGCTTTTGAAGTCCGCCGCCAGCCGGATTTGACGGTGTCGCTCCACGCCTGCGACATCGCCACGGATATTGTCCTTGCCAAGGGCATGGATTCCGGCTCCCGGGTGATTCTCTCCACCCCCTGCTGCCACCATGAAATGATGCATCAGCTGAAAAAGCAGGGCAAACCCACCGATTTTCTGCTGGAGCACTCCATTCTCAAGCAGAAATTTGCCGACGCCGCCACCGACGCCCTGCGCTGCCGGGTGCTGCAAATTCAGGGATACGAGGTGCAGGCCATGGAGCTGATTGACCCGGAGGAAACGCCGAAAAATGTGATGATTCGGGCGGTAAAGGGCGGGAAACTCCTGCCTGTGCAGGAGGAAAAGCTCCGCCGGGAGTACCGGGAAGTTTGCAATCTGCTGGGCGTGCGCCCCTATCTGGGGGAGCAATACGGCCTGCTGTAAGGAGAAATCATGGTCAAAGCGATTTTTATGGATGTGGACGGCACGCTGCTGTCCCACAAAACCGGGCGGGTGCCGGAAAGCACGGTGCGCAGCCTGGAAAAATGCCGCCAAATGGGAATTTTAGTGTTTGTCTGCACTGGGCGGCACCTGACGGAGATGCGGAAATTGCCGCTGGGCGGCGTGGAATTTGACGGCTATGTGACCCTCAACGGGCAGCTGGTGCTGGACCGGCAGGAGCGGGTGCTGTACGGAAATCCCCTGCCGGAGCCGGTTCGCCGGGAAATTGCCGCCATTTTTACGGAAAACCGCTTTCCGCTGCTG
>JBGVGH010000115.1:0-19339 GCA_045121575.1 Faecousia sp. | reverse complement strand
CATGATTTCAAAATCCACATTGTAGATTTCCGCCAGATTTTCCTTGGTCATCACTTCCTCCACGGTTCCGTATTTGGCGATTTTTCCGTCCTTAAACGCGCAGATGTAGTCCGAATAAAATGCCGCATAGTTGATTTCATGGAGCACCAGAATGACAGTCTTGCCCAGCTCGTCGCACAAACGGCGGACGGTTTTCATCAGGTTGGTGGCATGGTAAATGTCCAGATTGTTGGTCGGCTCATCCAGCAGCACATACGCCGTATCCTGGGCAATGACCATTGCAATGTAGGCCCGCTGCCGCTGACCGCCGGAAAGCTCGTCAATAAACCGGTGCTGGATGTCCGTCAATTCCATATAGGCAATCGCCTTGTCGATGATTTTCTGATCCTCCGGCGTGAGCCGGCTGCCGGAATGGGGAAACCGGCCAAAGTTGACCAGCTCCCGCACGGTCAGCTTCATTTGAATATTGTTGCTCTGGGTCAGAATGGCAAGATGCCGGGACAACTCCCTGCTTTTCCACCGATGCAGAGCCGTCCCCTCAAAATCCACCTGTCCTGCGTCGCTGGCAATCAGCCGGGAAATCATGCCCATGACCGTGGACTTTCCTGCCCCGTTGGGGCCGATGAAGGAAATCACTTTGCCCTTGGGGATTTCAAAATCTACATGGTCCACAACCAGCTTTCGGTCGTAGGATTTTGTCAGTCCGGAAATTTTCATCTGCGTGTCCTCCTTTGCGCAAGCAGAAGATATAGGAAATACAGGCCGCCACCAACGGTGATAAAGACACTGATGGGGATGCCATAGGAATAGACCTGCTCCACAATGAGCTGTCCAAAAATCAGCAGAACCATTCCAATCAGGGCAGAGCCCAAAATCAGCTCCCTGTGGCGGTAGGTCTTAAACAGCTGGCGGGACAGGTTTGCCACAATCAGTCCCATAAAGGTAATGGGGCCAACCAGAGCGGTTGCAATGGAAATCAGCAGCACCACGCCCAGCAAGAGCTTGCGAATGGTGCGGTTGTAATCCACACCCAGGTTGATTGCCTGGTCTTTTCCCAGGGTAATCACATCCAGCACCGCCAGTTCCTTTCGCAGCGCCACCATCACCCCCACCAGCAGTACCGCCGCCAGAACAATTACCTCGTCATTGACATTGCTGAAACTGGCGACCAAAGTGGTCAGCAGGGTTTCGTACTCGTTGGGGTCCATGGCGCGAACCAGTGTATTTTGAATACTGGAAAAGAAAGAGGTCAGCACCGTGCCAATCAGCAGCACATAGAGCACATTGTACCGCGCCTTTTTGAAAATGTAGCTGTAGATGAATGTGGCAACCACCGCCATAATCAACAAATCCGCCCCAAATGCCAGATTGCTGTTTCTTGCCAGCACACTTCCGCTGCCCAGAAAGAACACCACCGCCGTATGCACCAGGGTATAGAGGGAATTCATGCCCAGCAGGCAGGGGGTGACGATGGTATTGTTGATGATGGACTGAAAGATGAGCGACGCCGTGCCAATGGAAAATGCCACAAGAATCATGACCACCACCTTCGCAGAGCGCAGGCGCATGGCATAGGCAAACAGCTTGGGGTGGTCAAACCGCACATTCACCGTCATATAAAGGGCGACGGCCAGCAAAGCCAGAATCGTCAAAGCCGCAAATTGGTACCCCACACGCTTTTTTGTTTTCATGCGCTCTCTCCCCTTTCGTCCGTTTTAGAGCGCAGTTGAATGCGCACCGCTTTCCTGCCATGATTCAGCCGGTAAATCAGCATAAAAATGAACAGCAGGCTTCCGATGATTCCGATAATCAGCTCAATGGGCAGCTCGTAAGGGGCAATCACCACACGCCCAATCATGTCGCAAATCAGCACGAACAATGCGCCAAACAGCGCCGTATCCACCAGCGTGCCCCGAATTTTATCTCCCTTGAACATGGTGACCAAATTGGGAACAATCAAACCAATGTAAGAGATGCTGCCCACAATGACCACGATACTGGTCGTTATCATCGCCGCAATGGTCAGCCCCAAAAACAGCACCAGATTGTAATTCACACCCAGATTACTGGAAAAATCCTTTCCCATGCCCACAATATTGAAGTGATTGGAAAATAGGAAGGCCACCACCACAAGGGGCACCACCAGCCAGACAATTTCATACCGTCCTCTCAAAATGGTGGAAAAGCTGCCTGTCAGCCAGCTGGAGATGGCCTGGGTCATCTCATACTTGTAGGCAATATAATTGGTAACGCCGCCAATCACATTGCCAAACATGATGCCAACCAAGGGAACCATCACCGGGTCTTTGAACTGGATGCGCTGGATAAAGAAAACAAATATCCAGGTTCCTGCAATGGCGCAAACCGCGGAAAAAATGGCTCGGCTCCAAATGGTGGATGCCGGCATAAAAACCAACGCCAGCAGAATGCCAAGCTGCGCCGAAGAAATGGTTGCTCCCGTCGTGGGGGAAACAAACTTATTCCTGCAAAGCTGCTGCATCAGCAGCCCTGCCACGCTCATGCCCATGCCGGTGCATAAAATGGCAAGCAGGCGGGGCAGCCGGGAAATCAGGATGATTTCTATTTGCTGGCCGGGGCTGTAAGCTGTTGATGCACTTCCCAGCTGTATCACGCCAATAAACAGCGATGCCACGCAGCAGACAACCAGCATGAGCAGCAGAATAACCGTTGTTTTATATTTCATAAATGTTCCTCCAATGTAGTTAGCAGTTGCTAACAATTCCACACAGGAAATGCGCACGCGAACACATCAAGACTGGAATTGGTCTTATATGCTTTCGCAATGCGCATTCTCATATTTCGGTATGGAATTTGTGTTAGCCGCCGCTAACAGCATGGATAATACCACACCGCTCCCCACTTGTCAAGCAAAATCTTGCAATTTCCGAAATCTTCCAATAAACCGTATCTGGTATTCCCAATCAGAAGCTTAAATTCGGTGTTCTCTAACCCAGGCAAGCAGCGACTCATAATCCATACTGCCATCGGCCACGCCCAGACCGATTTTTACAACATCCTCGTTGGTGCAGTCCAGCCGGATGCCGTTGACCTCCAAAAAAGTCAGCATCACATACACGCCGATTCGTTTGTTGCCATCCACGAACGCATGGTTGGAGATCAGACTGTAACCCAGCCGGGCGCCTTTCTCCTCCTTGGTGGGATAAAACTCCTGATCGCCGAAGCCAGAGAACGCCGTCTCTAAAGCGGATTCCAGCAATCCCTCGTCCCGAACGCCGATGCTGCCGCCGGTTTCCTGGGCAATCAGCTGGTGCAGCAACAGCACCTTCTCTTTGGAGAACTTGATCATTTCGCCAGTTCCTCAAAGGCAGGCTTGAATCGCTTCAAAATCCGCGCGGCCACCACATCGATTTTCTCGTCATCGGTCATATCCAGGACAGGAGAATTGTCCAGGTCGATCAGCATATACCGGGGACGGTTGTTCTTGAAAATAACCGCCTGACCGCTTTTCTCCGCAATCCGGGTCACTTTGGAGAAGTTCTGGTTGGCTTCCGTCACGGAAATAATGGTGTTGGTATCAATTTGCATAATATCACCCTCCTACCTCTATTATACACAAATATAGCTAGAAATCAACCTATACTTTTAAAAATGGGATCTTTTACGGTCAGTTTTTTCTTTCGAGAGCCATTCCATTGCATTCTTTCCGCTCACCATTCAATAAAATTGCTCATTTCTTTTGAAGAATCTGGTTTTGAATGCAAGTCAGGAATGCTTTTCCATACTGCTGGGCTTTCTTTTGGCCAACGCCGCTTATCTGCAAAAAATCATCCATTGTCTGCGGGGCTTTTTCGGCCATCTCCGTCAGGGTCGCATTGGAGAAAATCACATAGGCCGGCACCTTTCCCTCCCGCGCCAGCCGGGTGCGCAGCTGCTTGAGTGCCTGCAACAATTGAGAATCCGTCTCCACCCTGCCGGACAGAGGGAATTTCTCCCGCATTTCCGCTTCATCCAGGGTCACTTCCACCGTTTTTCCATGGAACAGCACATCATTTGCATCCCGGGTCAAGTGAACAATTTCATTCTTATCCCAGGTCACAAGGCCCTGCTCCTTGAGCTGCGCCAGAATTTCCCGAATTTCCTCCCGGCCAAAGGCCGCCATAATGCCGTATGTACTGAGGCTATCTGCCCCACTTTCCATCAGGCGCTTGTCCTTACTGCCGCGCAGCGTCCGAACGGTCATGGTAACGGTGCTGGGATGTCCCAGTTGCTGCTCCACCCGGCGAATGCAGGAGAGCACCATCTGCGCCTCCCTTGTGATGTTTTTCGTTACCAGCTTCCCGGTTCTTGCCGGTTTTGTTTCTTTCGGCTTTTCTTCCCTTTGGAGGCGTGCCCAACCCCCGGCGCAATTGCCGCAGTTGCCACATCTTTCAATCTGCTTTTGTCCGAAATAATCCAGAATGAATTGCCGCAGGCAGGTGGGAATTTCGCAGTAATCCACCATTTTGCGTAGCCGCTTCAAATCCTGCTCCAGATTCCGCTGTTTTTCTTCCTCCTCCAGCTCACTATCCTCGAAGGTCTTTTGAATCAGAAATTTGGCCGTGATGATATCCTGTTTCCCAAAGAGTAAAATGCACTCTGCCTTTTCTCCGTCACGCCCGGCTCGGCCTGCTTCCTGATAGTAGCTTTCCAGGCTTTGGGGCATATTGTAGTGGATGACGAAGGACACATTGGATTTGTCAATACCCATGCCAAAGGCATTGGTTGCCACCATAATCGTTTTGCGGTCATAGAGAAAATCGTCCTGATTCTGCTTGCGCTCCGCATCTGTCAGGCCGGCATGGTATCGGGTAGCCGCCAGCCGTTTTTCCTGGAGCAAGGTGCAGATTTCTTCCACCCGTTTTCTGGTGTTGCAGTACACAATGCCGCTTTTCCCCTTTCTCAGCGCCAAAAGGGTTAAAAGCTCTGCCTTTTTACTGTCCGGATGCCGCACCTCAAACCACAGATTGGGCCGGTCGAAGCCGGTAACCAGCCGCAAAGGGTTGCGAAGCTGCAAAATCCGCACAATATCCTCCTGCACAAGAGGCGTGGCTGTGGCCGTAAAAGCAGAGAGAATGGGGCGTTTTGGCAGCTCTCCTAAAAAGTCCAAAATCCGCAAATAGGACGGCCGAAAATCCTGCCCCCATTGGGAAATGCAATGGGCTTCGTCCACCGCCACCAGCGAAATATCCAATCTATGGGCCACGGAAACAAACCCTTCCGCCAGGAGCCGCTCCGGCGCCACATAGACAATTTTATATCTGCCCTGCCCCAGATTCCGATATACCAGGCGCAATTGCTCCAGGCTCAGCGTACTGTTGATGTAAGCCGCCGGAATGCCCACGCTTTTCAGCGCCAACACCTGGTCCTGCATCAGAGAAATCAGCGGAGAAATCACCAATGTGACTCCCGGAAGGAGCATCGCCGGAATTTGATAGCACAGACTTTTCCCGCCGCCGGTGGGCATGACACCAAACACATCCCGCCCGGACAGCTGGGCATCAATCAGCTCCTCCTGTCCGCCCCGAAACTGGTCATATCCAAAATACTGCTGCAGAATTTCCCTCTTCCGATCCATAGGCTCCTCCCGGTTAACATCTTGTGTATAGTATACATCTCCGCCCCCGCAAATGCAAACATTTATTTAAAAATCAATTTTGGGGCTTGCCGCCATTTTTTGCAACAAGCCCCATTTTTATTTGCTTTCAATCAGCCTCAGCTTTTCTTCCCGCGGAAGCCGTTTGATGGCGCATTCCCGCTTCATGGCGGCGGAGTGGTTCTCGGTTTCCTCGCTGTACACCAACTCCAGCGGCCCCCGGCCACGGGTGTATTTGGCGCCTTTGCCGCTGCGGTGGGCCGCCAGCCGCCGGGCTACATCATCGGTGCTGCCGCAGTAGAGGGTGCCGTCGCCGCACAGCAGAATATAAACATACCACTTTTTCTCCATGCTCAGCTCCGCACCAATTTATTCAGCACCCGGTCCCAGGTGAAGAAGATGAAATTCCCCGCCACCAGCAGCGCCAGCAGCAGCCACTTCCCCAGTTCCTCAAATTCCGCCGCCAGCGCCTCCATACCCATCAGGTGAATCAGCGCAGTGTACATCAGAAGAATCACGCCGTTAAAAAACAGCCCTTTCCACAGCCAGGACAGGGGCAGCTTGTCCATCCGGGGCTTCAGCAGCGGATAATACCCCAGGCACACAAACAGCGCCGCCGCTTCCTTGTCCGGCCCCATCAGCGCCGCCAGAAAGGCCACCGCTCCATACCAGACCCAGCCGATGCGCCGGGAGCACAGCTTGATGACAATCTGCAAAATCACCATGGTGAGCATGGGGCAAATATAGGTTGACAGCGGAATCAAACCACCCAGGCACATAATCACCAGCGCCAGCGCCGCCATCACGCCGCCCAGAGCCATCTGTCTGGCACTGTCGTGGCTTCTATCTCGATTGGACATTGCATTCCCTCCTTGTTTTCCCTATTATACCACCCGGTACATAACAAAAGCAAGCCGGAAATCAGGTTTCCCCAATTCCCAGCTTGCAATAAAATTATTTGCTTTGCCGCAGGCGGTTTGACAGCTTCGAAATCCCGGCGGAATAAAGCGCGCAGACTTTTTGCCTCCCGGCAATGAGATAACTCAGCTCCGCCAGCAGCACACCGCCAATGACATCGGCAATCACATGCTGCTTGGTAGTCAGGGTCGAAATGCAGACGGCCACTGCCACAACGAGCGAAAAATACCGGTAAGCCGCCGGAATTTCCCTGTTTTTTCTCACGCCTATCCAGCATAACCAGCTGTTCAGGCAGTGAATGGACGGGAACAGATTATCCGCCGCATCTATGCTGTACAGCAGCTTCATCAGCGCATCCCATACGGATTTTCCTGTAATTTCCGGGCGGACATTGGTGGTGGGTATCAGCAGAAACAGCAGAAAGCAAACCGCCTTTGCCAGCATATCCGCACAGAAAAACCGGTCACACTCCTGCCTTTCCTGCATTGCGCTCAAAAAGTAATTGATACCCCAAAAAAGATAACAGCCAAAGTAGATGGTAATGGTTCCCGGTATCAACGGGATTCGATTGTCCACCGCTGTGGTCATGTCATAATGATGCCAGGACTGGGCAATCAGTCTGGCACCGCTGTACGCAACGCAATTCCATGCCAGGGCTGCTGCCACTCGGATGACAACTTCCCGACGGTCAATTTTGTCACTTTGCAGTCGTTTCATAGCGAATCCCTTCTGCCGTGCCAATCCATGCGCCCTGCTTCACCTGAACTTCCTCCGCCTGGGAAAGCTGCTCCACCAGTTCCGGCCGGAGGTGCATCTGCCCTTTTTCAAACAGCAGAACGATGGTGGAACCGGCAAGCTCAAAATGTCCTTTTTCCTCACCCTTGACAAACCGGGCGTTCTCTTTTGCATTCACAATTCCGCCCACCACCAGCGCGCCGATTTCGCACTGCACCACCGGGCCAAAGTGTTCCGTTTTCAGCAGGCACCAGCTTCGTCTGTTCAGCACATACACCGGGTATGTTTCGCAGGCGATGGGCTGGACGCTATGTAAAACACCAGGAATAAAATGGTTTTCCCCCTGATAGCCATCGTCGATGTAGCAATAGTGGTGATAATCCGATACGCACAGCCGCAAAATCAGGCAGGTACCGCCCATATAGTTCTTTGCCAGCGCCTCGTCCTGCAAAAAATCCTGAATCCGATAGTGAGAGTTTTTGATGGCAAAAGAGCTTTGTTCATCAATGGGAAAGGCGCTCAGCCATCCGTCGCAGGGGCTGATGAGATGCTCCGGTGTGGAATCGATGACGATATCGGTTCTCGTGCGGGCGAACAAATCCCGAAAAGAGCGGAAGGATGTCTTTTCTTCCGGCGTGACGGATATTCCGTTACGCTGGATAAACCGCTCATTGAGCACTTTGGAGGCAGGCGACCAAAGGAAACGCACCACAATGCGGTCCAGATGCAGTTTCATAATGATTTTCAGCAAACCTCTTCCAACGCTGGTTTTGTAGAAAAAGCGAACCGTCCCGGATGTCTGGCTCATCCCCTCACCCCAATCAGCACCAATGCCAGCGTGGCAGCGCCGCACAGCATCATCAGAAGTTTTCCCACCGTATTCGGCTTTCTCAGATGGAAAGGCGCCACAAAGGCGACCGCAATCAGCGCCAGCAGCCAGGGAAACAGCTTATCCAGGGGAAGATTCAAAAGGTGGGTCCCGCCCACAAAGGCAGGAACCAAAATAGCCGATGTGGTAACCGGCAGACCAAGATAAACTTTCCGGCCCGTTTCCTCCACATCCTGCCGCTCTTCCTCGTCCACATTAAACCAGGCAAGGCGAATCAGGGCGCACAGAACATAGACTGCGGAAATCACCACGGCAGGCATTTTTCCGTTGGAGCATCGAACCACAATCACCGCCGGAAGGACACCAAAACAAATGAGGTCGCTGAGAGAATCAATCTGAACGCCAAACCGCTTTTCCTGTTTGGTACGCTCTCCGGTAGAGGCCACTTTGCCGTCAAACATATCGCAAAGGCCCGCCATCAGCAGGCAAATGAGCGCCATTCTCAGGTTTCCGCTTCCAACATATGTAATCCCGGCAAAGCCGAAAAGCATCCCCACATATGTTAAAATCACGGTGTAGTTATAGTAACCAATCATATTTTTTCTCCTGTATTTCTATGGAAGCTTCGGACAATCGGAACAAAGCGTGCGCCCGTTATCTGCCGTAGAGCCGATAACGGGCGCTTTTCCAAAACACATTTTTGCAAGCACCTTTTGTCGTCTGCCTTGCTCTTTGTTTACATTTCCTGCCGGCCTTCCAGCGCGCGGGAGAGGGTCACCTCGTCCGCGTACTCCAGCTGGCTGCCCACTGGCACACCATAGGCAAGCCGCGTCACCTTCACTTCCATGGGGCGAAGGAGCCGGGAAATGTACATGGCAGTGGCTTCGCCCTCGGTGTCGGGGTTGGTGGCCATAATGACCTCCCGCACTTCCCCGGTTGCCACCCGCTTCAGCAGTTCCCGGATTTTGATATCCTCCTGGGTCACATGGTTCAGCGGCGAAATCACGCCGTGCAGCACATGATAGCGCCCCCGGAACTCCCGGCTGCGCTCCATGGCAATCACATCCTTTGGCTCTGCCACCACACAGATGACGCTGCCGTCCCGGGTTTCATCGCTGCAAATGGGGCAGATTTCCAAATCCGTCAAATTCTGGCAGCAGGGGCAGGTATGCACTTCTCTTTTTGCCGCCACGATGGCATCGGCAAATGCCTGTGCCTCCGCTTCCGGCAGACTCAGCACATAAAAGGCCAGCCGCTGCGCCGTCTTTCCGCCAATGCCGGGAAGCCGGGCGAACTGGTCGGTCAGCTCCTGCAATGCCGCTGGAAAATACTGCATACAGCCTCCTTAGAACAGGCCGCCCAGATTCAGACCACCGGTGAGCCGGGACATATTCTCCGCCGCATCGTTATCTGCCGTGCGCATTGCCTCGTTAACCGCGGCAATCACCATATCCTGCAGTATCTCTACATCGTCAGGATCCACGGCTTCGGGCTTGATTTCCAGGCCCACCACCTGATGCTTGCCGCTCACGGTGGCAGTGACCATTCCGCCGCCGGTGGTGGCAGAATAGGTTTTATTCTCCATTTCTTCCTGCATCCGCAGCATATCCTGCTGCATCTTCTGTGCCTGCTTCATCATTGCGGCCTGATTCATGCCGCCGGGCATACCCCGAAATCCGCCTTTTGCCATGTTTGTTATCTCCAATCTTATTCCTTGATTTTTATTACATCGCTGTGTGCTTTTCCAAAGGACATGAGCTGTCCCAATTTATCGTTTTTGGCAGAGCCCGTGTTCTTATCCACGGCTTTCACCTGCACCGGGCAGCCCAGCATGGCCCCCGCCTTGCGGGCAACCAGGCTCAGAATTTCCGGCTTGTCCAGCATTTCCTTGACAAAATCGTTGGCGCAAACCAGGGTCAATGTGGTGCCCTGAAGTCTGCCCTGCACCGGAGAATTGGGTGCAAAGGTGAAATATCCCATCTCCGGCGGCTTCATTTCCTGCCGGATGGCAGCGCCCAAATCCGTCCAGAATCCGATGGGTACATCCGTCCCGGCCGGTTCCTCTGCGGGGGGTGCATCTCCATCATCCGGTGGGGGTGGAAGCTCCTCATCCTCCGGCACGGCAGCCGGTACCTGGGCAGGTGCCGCCTTCCGCGGGGCGGCAAAATCGCCGGTGCGAAGCTGCTCCTCCAGCCGGGTCAGCCGGGCGTTCAGACTCTGGGCATCCAGCGACAGCTCCGGCTGGCACAGATTCATCAGGCACAGCTCCGCATCCATGCGGCGGCTTTCGCTTCTGGTAAAGCCGGCCATGGTCTGCTGCAGCAGACCCATCACCCGCACCAGCTCGCCGCCGGAAAAGGCCTTGGTCAGCGCCTGGGCGTCCTTCACCTCCGCCACGCCGGACAGCATGGCAAGTCCCGCATCCGGTGCCGTTTTCAGCACCAGCAGGTCACGGGCAAGGCAGGCAAGCTCATCCAGCAGCGCCCCCAAATCCTTTCCGTCGGCATACAGCCGGTTAAACAGGGCCAGGGCGTTTTTGGTATCGTGCCGGGCGATATAGCCCATCATTTCGGCAGCCTTCTGCTCCCCGGCGATGCCAAGGCAGGCATAAACCCGCTGGGCATTCAGTTCGCCCACCGTTGCCGCTGCGCACTGATCAAGCAGACTCAGCGCGTCCCGCATACCGCCGTCGGCCATCCGGGCCAGCACCCGGGCCGCAGACTCATCCAGATCAATGGCCTCCTGATAGGCCACGAATTGCAGCCGCCGGGCAATGTCCTCCTGGCTGATGCGCCGGAAGGAGAACCGCTGGCAGCGGGAGAGAATGGTGGCAGGCACCTTGTGCAGCTCCGTGGTGGCCAGGATGAACAGAAGATGGGCCGGGGGCTCCTCAATAATTTTCAGCAGCGCGTTAAAGGCGGAAATGGAGAGCATATGCACCTCGTCGATGATATACACCCGCATTTTCACCTGGGACGGGGAATAAACCGCATCGTCCCGCAAATCCCGCACATTGTCCACGCCATTGTTGGAAGCGGCGTCGATTTCCAGCACATCCATGCAGGCACCGGAATCGATGGCCCGGCAGGCCTCGCAGCAGTTGCAGGGGTTGCCGTCCTGGGGGTTCAGGCAGTTGACCGCCTTGGCCAGAATTTTGGCGCAGCTTGTCTTGCCGGTGCCCCGGGAGCCGGTGAACAGGTAAGCGTGGCTGAGCTGCCCATTTTGAAGCTGGGTTTTCAGCGTCTGGGTAATGGGAAGCTGCCCCACCACATCGTCGAAGGTCTGGGGGCGGTATTTCCGATAAAGAGCCTGATAAGCGGACATGACCGTCCCTCCTTTTTGAAATCAGAACCGGCTCATAACAAGATCGCACACCCACATTTGAACCAGCTGCATACCCGGTAATGAGATAAGCAGCTCAGAAACGGCGCCCTCGCGGCACACGGAAAGATCCGCTTAATGCTGCTTGGTTCCCCACCTGACATGGTTCACGGGGTTCCGTTGCGCAAGACCGTCTCCTCAACACTGCTTATAAAATTCAGACAATACACAGACAAGCCCGGGTGTGGGAATTCATCCCTGCTGTAGCGGATTGCAGGCATAGGGCACCGCTATCTCCCCGACTAGTGCGACCTTGTTACGAGCCGGTTTTGCCGTAACAGGTTTATCAAATTATCAGTTCAGCTTGCTCTCGATGAACGCTGCCAGCTCGCCAAAGGTGGCAATCTTCTGATCTTCCATCTCCAGCTCCACGCCCAGCTCGCTCTCCAGGTCCATGATCATTTCCACAATGTCCAGGGAATCGATGCCCAGGCTCTCAAAGGTGGAATCAGGGGTAATTTCGGAAGCATCCAGCTCCAGCTGCTTGGCTGCATAGGACACCAGCTTTTCGTACATAGGTAATCCCTCCGTATGTTTTTTCTTTAGGCTTAGAGTATTTTATAACAGGAATGCTGTTTTGTCAATGGCAGATTTTTCATTCTGCATTCATTCCAGCAGCATAGGCGGTCGCCCAGGCGATTTGCAGGTTGAAGCCGCCGGTGTAAGCGTCGCAGTCAATCACTTCCCCGGCAAAGTACAGCCCCACCGTCTTTTTCGACTGCATGGTTTTCGGGTCGATTTCCGAAACCTTCACGCCGCCGCTGGTGATAATGGCCTCCGCCACCGGGCGTTTGCCGGTGATGGTGAGGTCAAAGCCCTTGAGCTGCTCCACCAGACTCCGGCGCTGCTGCTTTGTCAGAGAATTGGCCTGCATCTCTCCGTCAATCCCGCACCGGCGGAGCATCACGGGAATCATGCTGCGGGGCAGCAAATCCGTCAGGGCGTTTTCCATGGAGCGGTTTTTGTACAGCTCCAAATCCCGCAAAATGCGGCTGTCCAGCTTCTGCTCCTCCAGGGCAGGCTTCAGGTCGATGACCAACCGGCAACCCTCCCCCTTGAGATGGGCACTGGCAGACAGCACCGTGGGGCCGGACACGCCGAAGTGGGTAAACAGCAGCTCCCCGAAATCGGAAAACAGCTTTTTTCCCTTGGAATCCAGCAGCTTCACATCCACATTCCGCAGCGCCAGTCCCTGCATCTGCTGGCAGTCCTCCCCTGCCGTTTCCAGGGGCACCAGCGAGCCGGTGGCGGGGACAACAGTGTGTCCCAGTGCCTGGGCCATGGCGTAGCCGTCGCCGGTGGAGCCGGTGGCAGGATAGCTCATGCCGCCGGTGGCGAGAATCACCCAGTTACAGGAAATGGTTTCCCCCTCGGTGCGCACCCCAGTCACAGCACCGTTTTCCGTGAGAATTTCCCGCACCCGGCCGGTGCGGACTTCCACGCCGGCACGGCGCATGGCCTTTTGCAGTGCTTCCAGCACCGATTGGCTCTTGTCACTCACCGGGAACACCCGATTGCCCCGCTCCGTTTTCAGGGCGCAGCCGTTTTCTTCAAAAAAGGCCATGATTTTCTCCGGCGGGAAGGCATTCATGGCGCTGTACAGAAAGCGGCCGTTGCGGGGCACATTTTTCAGCACCTCGTCCACGGTGCAGTTGTTGGTCACATTGCAGCGGCCCTTTCCCGTGATGAGCAGCTTCCGGCCCAGGCGATCGTTGCGCTCCAGCAGCACCACCTTCTGCCCCCGCCGGGCAGCGGTGATGGCGGCAAACATACCCGCCGGGCCGCCGCCAATTACAATTCCGTCAATCTTCATAAGTATCTCCATCCTGTAAAAGCGCTTTGATTTCCTCCGGCGTTAAGTACCGCCATTTGCCCACCGGCAAATCGCCCAATTTCAGCTTTCCCTCTTTGATGCGCCGCAGCCGGGTCACATGCATGCCCGCCGCGTCGCACATCCGCCGCACCTGGCGGTTGCGGCCCTCGTGGATGGTGATTTCCAGCCGGGCCTGCCCGTCCTTCACCGTCCACTGCTTCACATGAGGCGCGCGAATCCGATAGCCGTCCAGCTCGATGGGCTGCTGCAGCTTCTCATAGCCCTCCGGGCTGTATCCGGTGACCCAGACCAGATAGGTTTTCCGCACCTCATGCTTCGGGTGGGCCAGCTTCTGGGCAAAGGCACCGTCGTTGGTAAACAGCAGCAGCCCCTCTGAACTCATGTCCAGCCTGCCCACGGGATAAACCCGCACGCCGCAGTCCGCCACCAGCTCCGCCGCCGTCCGCCTGCCCTGCTCGTCGCTGAGGGTGGTGACAAAGCCCCGGGGCTTGTTGAGCATGATGTACACCGGCTTATCGCCGGCAGGAATGGGCTTTCCGTCCACCAGAATCTCGTCGGTGTTCGGGTCGGCAGTCTGCCCCAGCTGGGCGGTTTGGCCGTTGACCGTCACCCGTCCGGCGATAATCATCTGCTCAGATGCCCGGCGGGAAGCCATCCCCCGGGCAGAGAGTATTTTTTGTAAGCGTTCTGTCATATTCAATCTCCAAGCAGGCGTTTCCAGAAACTTTTCTTCCGCAAAACTTCCTGTTCAATGGTTTTTCCGTAAATAATGGGAACTTTTCCAACTGGCTTTCCCTCAATGCACAGATAGGCAAAACCCGCGTCCGCTCCCGCCACCACCGGCGCAAAAGCCGGCCCTTTGCGGGAAAAGGATACCTTTGCCTGTTCCTCCGGCCGCATGGCAAAGGAGAAATCCTCCGCCGCCAGCACCTCTACCCCTTCCTCCGTACCGCCGAACACCGGAAGCACACCCAGAAGCTGCCCCTTGCGCACCAAAAGCCGCAGCTGGAATTGGGAGAAGCCCTCTTCATAAAGGGCCGCGTGGTCTGCCCAGTCGTTGCCGTCCTCAATGGTGACGGCCACCAGCCGCCGCCCGTCCCGCTTCGCGCTGGACACCAGAATTCGCCCGGCGGCCTTGGTAAAGCCTGTTTTCACCCCGTCCGCCCCCTCGACCCGCCACAGCAGCTTATTGTGGTTGGTCAGCACCCGGGAGCCGATGGTCACGGACCGGGTGGAAACGGTCTGGGCAAATACGGGATTTTTCATGGCGTAGTCCGCCAAAACCGCCAGGTCACGGGCGGTGGAGTAGTGGTTTGGGGCATCCAGGCCGTGGGGGTTGACGAAGTGGGTATCCCGCATACCCAGAAACCGGGCCTTGTCATTCATCAGCTGGGCAAAGCCCTCCACCGTGCCGCCGCAGAAAATGGCCAGCGCCGTGGCGGCGTCGTTGCCCGAGTGAAGCATCATGCCGTAAAGCAGCTCCTGCACGGTCAGTACCTCCCCCTCCTTCAGATAGATGGAGGAGCCTTCGATGCCCACCGCCTCCCTGGGAATCCGGAACCGGTCCAGCACATTGCACTGCTCGCACACCACCAGCGCCGTCATGATTTTCGTGGTGCTGGCAATCAGGCTCTTTTCGTCCGCCCGCTTTTCATACAGCACCCGGCCCGTGGCCCCGTCCAGCAAAATAGCCTTCTGGGCAGAAATTGCCCCCGCCCCCGGGGATAAAAACAGGACGGCAGCCAGCACAGCCGCCGTCCCGGCAAGGAATCGTTTCATAATCTCACCCAGGCCTAGTATTTGGCCGGGGATGCAGAATTATTCCGCTTTTTTCTCGGTTTTGGACTCGATGAAATCGGAAATCCGCTCCAGCACATCGGGCACCTGCTCCACAATGCGGTCTGCAGTGGAGTTTGCAGGCGCGGGAATGGGCAACACCCGGACATTGCCCTCTTTGACCACCAGGAAGGCCACCGGCGTCACCTTCACGCCGCCGCCGGCACCGCCGCCGACGGGGTTATCACCTTTGTTCTCGTGCTTGGAAACAAAGTCCGAGCCGCCACCGCCAACACCCACACTGACCTTGGACACGGGGATAATGGTGACGCCGTCCGGAGTGGTGATGGGGTCGCCGATGACGGAGTTGACGCTGACCATCTCACGGATTTTTTCAATGGTCTTATCCAGCATATTGGGAAGATTCTGGCTCATTTGGAAGCACCGCCTTTTCTTGATTTATTCAGATTGAGATAAGCCTTGACCGCCCGCAGGCCATGGTACAAGGCGATTTTCAGAATTCCGCCCAGCGTAACGGTCACATCCAGCCGGGCCAGAACGCGGGTATCGGAGGCTTCAAAATCGCACTCCACCTCCAGATTCCGCTTTTTGATAACAAATATACGCTCCAGCAGGGGCATGAGATTTCCCAGCGCGGCCCAGGCCCTGCCGTAGTTCACCGCCAAATCGCAGGGGTCATCCCCAGCCATAATCAGCTTCATTTCCAGACGCCGCACCCGGATTTTCCGGCGAAAATCATTCAGCAAATCCAGGGCGATGGACACAAAGGGCAGGAAATCTTTTAGGGAACCGCCCTTCTTCTCCTCTTCCTTTTTGGGAGTGCCCTTGCCTTTTTTCTGTTCCTTTTCGGGCTTCTTGGGGGGCTTTTCCTTCTTTTTCTTCTCTTTCTTTTTGGGCAGAGAAATAGGAATCCAGCCGGCGAGTATTTTGATTTTCATGCCGCCGGCATCATACCGCAGAGAAACCCCCAGGGGGATGCAAAACAGAAACACCAGCACCCCCAGCGCAATCAGCCAGCCCATCAGCCTTCCTCCTGCTGCGGCTGCTCCGGCTGCTGCGGCGCAGCTTCCGCCGGGAGTTCCTCCGCCGTCTCTCCGAAGTTGATTTTTTCAATGGGGGGCAGCTCCTCCAGAGAGGAAATGCCGAAGGTGCGCAGAAAATCCGGAGTGGTGCGGTACAAAATGGGTCTGCCCGGCACATTCAGCCGTCCGGACTCTGCAATCAGCTTTTTATTAAGCAGGGCGGAAATGGAATAGGAGCTGTCCACGCCCCGAATCTGCTCCACCAGCGCCTTGGTGGCAGGCTGGTAGTAGGCCACGATGGTCAGCGCCTCCAGCTGGGAAGCCGAAAGCTTGGGCGGTTTCCGGGTTTCCAGCGCTTTTGTAATGAAGTCCGCCATTTCGCCGGAGGAAACCATTTGATAGCCCCCCTCCAGCCGCAAAATCCGAATGCCCCGGCGGTCAAAGGCAAGCTGGTCAGCCAGTTCGTCCGCCGCGGCGGCAATATCGGCAGGATCGGTTTCCAGTGCGGAAGCCAGGCGGCTGATTTCCACCCGCTCTCCTGCGGCAAACAGAATGGCCTCAATGGCCCGCTGCAAATCATTCAGTTCCATTGGCGGCTACCTCCTTTGCCTTGTTTTCGTCCATCAACCGGACGGTGGGATTCTCGCCGTTCACATCGTCCTCCAATGTGACGGTGTTGTTTTTGCACATATCCAGGATGGAAATAAAGGTTGCCACGATTTCCGAGCGGCTTTTATTTCCCCGGAACAGATTTTTCAGCTTTTCAAAGCCCCGCAGCAGAAGCTGCCGCATCAATTCGCCGGTCTTTTTGGAAATGGAATAGGGCTCCTTGCCCACGATGCCCTTGAAATTCACCGTTGGTGGCGGCAGGCGCTGCTGATTGCGCTCGGAAATGGTGTCCAGCGCCCGCAGAAGGTCAGCGGTATCATGCTGGTAGCGGTAGCCCTTCTCCCGGCGCAGCGGCTCCGGCTCCTTGGTAAACAGGCACCGGCCCACCTCGTTGCGGGGTTCCAGGAAGCTGACCGCCAGGCGAATCTGCTCGATGGCCTCCTTGCGCTGGCGCTCCATCAGGGATTGGCGCAGCACATCCAGCTCCGATTCCGCCTCCGCCTGCTCCGCCGCCGACAGCAGCATTTTGGTCTTAATCAGCATCAGGTGGGAGGCCATGGTGATAAACTCGCTGGCGATTTCCATATCCAGCCGCTTCATTTCCTCCAGATACGCAAGGTACTGCTCCAAAATGGCAGAGATGGACACATCCTGTATTTCAATTTTGTTTTTGCTCAGCAGCAGGAAGATTACATCCAGAGGGCCGTCAAAGTCCTCCATTTCTTCGGTGCGGGTATGGACGATGCCCTCCAGCCGATAACGGGGTTCATTCATAGCATTTCCTCAGCTCACCTATTTTATCACCATATAGTATAGCATTCAAACCGCCATTGCGCAAGTAAAAAATGAAGGATGCCCACTTTTCGTGGGCATCCTGTTTATTCCCGGTAGAAGGTGTTGCCGCCGATGAACTCCCGCACCAGACTGGTGGGGGGAATTTCGTCGTCCACATCCGCCTCCTGCACGAAGTTTAGCACCTTGACAATGGCCCGAACCTCGTCATAGCACTCATCCTCCGGCCCTACCTCGGTCAGCAGGGGAAAAATGTGCTTTTTCAGCACCGCAAACTCATAGAGGGTAGAGCTGTTGAACATCATGTCCGCCTGCTCCTGGAAGGGGAAAATCCAACGCTTCTCGCCCCTGCGGACAGAGTCCCACATATCCATGGTTCTCTGCACGGAGGTGCCCCGGCTCTCATGGTCCCGGACGATGCGCCGCAAAAGGCGCAGATAGCTGGTGGGAATCCGGTTGTGGTCATCCAGATTCAGCGGCAGCATAGGGCTGACATAGAGCCGGAACACCCGGTTAGCGTCCAGTCCCTCCGGCAGCAGCACCGGGTTCAGGCCGTGCAGGCCCTCGACAATGATGACCGAGTCTGCATCCAGCCGCATCCGGTGTCCCCGCCATTCCCGCTTGCCGACTTTGAAATTAAAGACCGGAATCTCCACTTCCTGCCCTTCCAGCAGCATTTTCAGATTCTGTCCGAACAGTTCCGTATCCAGGGTGTTGATATGCTCCAAATCCACCTTGCCGTCCGGGCCGGGCAGAATCTTGTCCCTGTCCCAGTAATAGTCATCCAGGCTCATCAAAATGGGCTTTTTGCCGTGGACACGCAGCTGGGTTGCCAACCGGTGGGCAGAGGTGGTCTTGCCGGAGGAGCTGGGGCCCGCCAGCATGACGGCTCTGGCCCCGCGCTCGGTGATCATGTCCGCCACCTGGGAATAGCTCTTTTCGTGGAGCGCCTCGTTGACCCGGATCAGCTCCCGGATCTTTCCGGAGGCCACCAACTCGTTCAGGTCCGCCACCGTCTCACAGTCGAGCAGCTGGCACCACTTCTCTCCCTCGTTGAAGACCCGGAAGAAATTGGGCATCTGATTGAACTGGGCCAGCCGGTCCGGGTCCTGGGGATCCGGGAAGATGAACATGAAGCCGCCCTGGACCGGGATGATGTCCCAGACGGTGATATAGCCCGTCGACGGCATCATTTCGCCGTAGTAGTAATCGGCAAAATCGCCGTGGGTGTACACATCGAAATGGGGCGCAGTCCGCCAGCTCAGGAGCCGGGCCTTGTCCTCCTGGCCATCGGAGCGGAAATAGTCGATGGCCTGGGGCGTTGTGATGCGCCTGCGGTGCAGGGGGATATCCTCGGCGATCAGCTCCGCCACTCTGGCCTTGAGCTTTCCTGCGTCAAAATCGTCACTCAGCACCTGGATATACAGTCCCTGGCCGACGGTACAGTTCATCTTGGCGGTGACGCCGGGCCAGAGCTGCCGCAGGGCCAGGAACAGCACGAACTGGACCGTCCGGGTATAGGCGTCCCGTCCGGTATTGTCGCAGTAGTGCAGGAGCTTGATCTTGCCGCCGGAGGCCGCCATCGCCCGGCGCTGGGGATTGGCCGGGTCCAGCTCCTCCTTCAGCCGCACGGGGACATAGTTTAAGGTAAAAGTCTCACCGGCGATCTTCGCCGCCAGAGGCCGGGTGGCGAGCCGGTCCGTATCCAGCCCCAGGGCCTTCACCAGCTCCAGAAGGGTCTGGCCGGTCCTCGCTTCGATCTCGCGGTTGTCAATGGTCAGCTTCATATCGATACCTCCTTTTGCGTT
>JBGVGH010000114.1:0-6853 GCA_045121575.1 Faecousia sp. | reverse complement strand
TGAAGTGTACCCCATGTCAAGGACAATTTGATTCTGAGGGGTAGAAAAATTTCATACCCCATGATATGATGGAACTGCTTTACCATCACGGAGGATAGTGCAACGCTGGGGAGCGACACGAGCGCCGGGATGGGTTTGCGGAAGGCAGTGCGTCATGCGCTGCCTTTTTTCACTGCCTTCTGGAAACAAATGCGATAAACCCACCTGTCAGATTTTTGAGCTGTACAGGGGGAGCGGATAGACACCTGTCATGAGGTATCCGCAATACTCTGCCGGAGAGAGCTTGAGCAGCTGCCACTGGTAGCGGTCATTGTTGTAGTAGTCCATCTGGTCATCCACGATCTCCCCCACCGTCTCAAAAGAAACCGCGCAGGCCACCGCGTCTCTGATCTCATCCTTCATGTGTCCGAAGAAGCTCTCCTGGGGTGCGTTGTCCCAGCAGTTGCCTTTCCGGGACATGGACTGGACAAACTGGTGGTCTTTCAGCTTCTGGATGAAAGCGTTGCTGGTGTAATGGCAGCCTTGGTCAGAGTGGACGATGGTGGTATTGTCCAGGGTGCAGCGGTGCTTCTGAATCAACGCATCCACCGTATCTATCACGAAATCCACTTCCAGAGACTCACTCAGCCGGTAGGCCAGAACCTCTCGGGTCATGGCATCCAGGATGGTGGAAAGGTAGCATTTTCCGGTTTTGTAGAACAGGTAGGTAATGTCCGTCAGGAGGACCTTCCGGGGCGCACCCTGGAGGAAGTTCCGCTTGAGAACGTTGGGAGCGACGTGATTTGTCTTCATGGCCCTTGCCATCCTTTTGTAGGGATTTTCTCTCCGAATTGGGCATTTCAGGCCATATTCCCTCATTAACCGCCTGATTTTCTTCACATTCATCCGAACGTTCATATGCAGCAGCCGCATATGGATTCCCCTGGCTCCCTTGGGACGTCCACGGAAACGATAGGCTTCCAGAACCAGCTCAAAGTCCTTCTCGTCTTCCTCGTCCCGCTGCCGCCGGGCGGGTGCACCATTGCGCCAGGCGTAGAACCCGGAACGGGACACACCGGCAATCTGACACATCCAGCTCACATTCAGCAGATTTCCGTCGGCTTGAATCGCTGACTGAATCAGGCCATACTTCACTTCGGCTGGTGCTTCGATTCCCATTGTTTCCGAGCCTCCGTATTGGCCATTTGCAGTTTTTTTAAGAACTCCACTTCCTGACGGGTGTATTCCAGCTGATGGGTCAGCCACCGGACCCGGGCTTCCAGATCCATTTCTCCCTCGGCTGGAGCTGCTGTCCTGCCGTTGGTTTTGCGTTTGTCGGTAAAGTCGGCGTTGTCCCGAATATCCCGATTGAGACGGTAGGAGAGGTTTTCAACCCGTTTCTCACCGAACACTTTCGGGTCAATACCATTCTCCCGCAGAACTTCCCGTACCGATCTGCCCTGCTGCTTTTGCTCCCAGAGATACAGCTTAAACTCTGGCTTGAGCATAACGAAGGATTCCGTTACCTGAAGCACATGCGGACTCTGCCGGAGCTGCTCCATTTGTTCTTGCGTAAATTTTGCCATTTTGTACCCAACCTTTCCCCTGACTGTTGAGTACATCTTACCACAAAACCTGCCACTAGAAAAGTGTACACAAGTCGGGATTTCACCCCTTGAGGGTTGTATCTACCAGGGACATACCCCTCACCCCTTGTGTCCGATTTCTAGGGTACAGTTTAATTCCTATGAATGGCGCAGCTACACCCATACCGTCCAGGTGCCCTATGAGTACCGCATCTGCACCGTCACCCTGGAAAACAGGGATTTGAGCCATCTGCCGGTGGAAGTGCTCTCCGGCAGCCAGCTCAATATGTACGCTACCTATATGGCCACCCTGGGCAACCGCCCGGAACTGTTCCCGGATTCGCCCTATGTGGATTTGTATCTAAACAAAACGGACCAGAGCTTCGACATCCCGGTGGATGCCATTCCCTCTGACCGGGTGGCCGCCATGCTTCAGGAGGCGCAGAAGTATCTGGGCTATCCTTACGTATGGGGCGGCAGCAGCCCGTCTACCTCTTTTGACTGCTCCGGCTATGTGTGCTGGGTGGTGAACCATTCCGGCTGGGACATCGGGCGGCTCAGTGCCCAGGGCATCTGCAATGTCTGCACCCCCATCTCCGCCGCCAACGCCCAGCCCGGCGACCTGGTGTTTTTCGAGGGCACCTATGATACCCCGGGGGTATCCCACTGCGGCATTTATGTGGGAAATAATACCATGATTCACTGCGGAGACCCCATAAAATATGCAAATTTGAATACAAATTATTGGCAGAGCCATTTCTACTGCTTTGGCCGTCTGCCTTAAAGGAGTGTGAATTTTTGAATCCCAAAATCAACAAGCTCCGGGCGGAGCTGGAGAAGAACAACGAGAAAATGGAAAAGCTCCAGGTCCGGAACGCAGAGCTTCAGCAGCAGCTTCAGGAGGCGGAAAACATGGAGATTCTCGGCATGGTCCGCGCCTGTGGCATGAGTGTGGAGGAAATCGTGCAGCTGCTGAAAGCTGCAGGAGGTGGGCAGGAATGAAGCGACTGTCCCGGCTGCTGTGCCTGACGGCAGCTTTGCTTCTCTCCATTCCGTTGTGCTGCAATCCTGTCGCTGCCAGAGGGGATGAACCCGATTACATCGTCGTTATCCCTGGTGAGACCATGCCTCCTGCTACAACCCCTCAGGCTACAACCGCAACACAGCCCAATACGACAATTACTACGCTACCCACCCAGGGAACGGGTTTTACAGAAGATGGCATTATGTCAACCCGGGATCTCCTCTTTGACAAGGCTACCAACAAGCAGTACATCGTGGTGGAAACCCGGAACGGGCAGACCTTTTACATGGTCATCGATTACGACAAGCCCCTGGATGAGGACGAGGAACGGTATCAGACCTATTTCCTGAATCCGGTGGATGAGGCGGATTTGCTGGCGCTCATTGAGCAGGAGGAAACCCAGCCCATTGTTTGCAGCTGTGTGGACAAATGCTTCCTGGGCGCTGTCAACGAGGACTGCGAGCTGTGCAGGCAGAACATCCGCCGCTGTGTGGGCAAGGTGGTGGAGACGGAACCACCTACTACTGCTCCTACTGTCCAGCCGGAATCCAACAATAATCCGGCTGCGGCGCTGGCCATCCTGCTTCTGCTGGGCGGTGGTGCCGGGGCTGGCTACTACTTCTATGTGAAGAAAAAGTCCCAGGAAAAGAAACAGGGCAGCACCGACCTTTCCGAGTATGACTACGGCATGGATGACGACGATCTCTTTGACGAAAGCGAGGAAAGCGAAGAATGACCAGATTCACGAACAGTCCTTATGAGTACATGATGCGTCAGATTCCCGTTTCTGCCAAACCGTCCGTCCCTGCGCCGCCCTCCAAACCCCACCTGTGCAATGGCTGCAAGCGATACGGTGAGGGCTGCATCCACCCCTGCTACCGGGAAGTCAAAGAAACGGAGGATGAAAATGCGCCTGATCGTCAGTGAAAAGCCCTCCGTGGCTTATGCCATCGGGGCGGCTTTAGGAGTAGAGAAAAAACAAAAGGGCTATTTAGAGGGCAATGGTTATTTGGTTTCCTGGTGCTTTGGCCATCTGGCAGCTCTGGCCGATGCAGACCAGTATGACCCCAAATTCAAGAAATGGAGAAAGGAGGATTTGCCCATTGTTCCGGCTCCTTTCCAATTCCGCATTTCAGAGGAGAAACGCAGTCAGTTTGAGCTTCTGAAAAGCCTGATGCACCGCCAGGATGTGAGCGAGGTGATCAACGCCTGTGATGCGGGTCGGGAGGGCGAACTGATCTTCCGCACGGTTTATAACCTGGCCGGATGCCGCAAGCCCATGAAGCGGCTCTGGATTTCCTCCATGGAAGACGATGCCATCCGGGAGGGCTTTGCAAATCTCCGCCCCGGCGCAGATTTTGATGGACTGTACCAAAGTGCCCTGTGCCGCGCCAAGGCCGACTGGCTGGTGGGCATCAACGCCACCCGGTTTTTCTCTCTTGTTTACGGCACCAAGCTGAGTGTTGGCCGGGTCATGTCCCCGACATTGGCCCTGATGGTGCAGCGGGAAGCGCAGATTCAGGCTTTTGTCCCGGAGCGGTTCTACACCGTGAATCTGGACTGCGGCTTTTCCGCTGCATCTAACCGAATCCAAGATTTCACCGATGCAACAAAAATCGCCGAAGCCTGCAAAGGTGCGGAATCAATCGTCCAATCTGTGGAGCGGCGGGAGAAAACCGAGAACGCTCCCTTGCTGTATGACCTGACCACCCTCCAGCGGGATGCCAACCGGCTGCTGGGGTACACTGCCCAGCAGACCCTGGACTATCTGCAAGCGCTGTATGAGAAGAAGCTGTGTACCTATCCCAGAACGGACAGCCGGTATCTGACGGATGATATGCTTCCCACTCTGAATGGTCTGACCCGCACCGCCGCCTCCATTCTGGGCTGCCTGACACCGGATATGACGGATGCACTGAGAGTTTGCGACAGCCGCAAGGTCAGCGACCACCATGCCATCGTTCCGACACCCTCTGCGGGCACCATCAATTTGTCCGCCCTCCCGGTGCCGGAGCAGCATATCCTGAAGCTGATCTGCCGCAACGTTCTGGAAGCCACCAGTCCTGCCCATCGCTGGGAGGAGGTAGTAATGAAACTGGACTGCGCCGGAACACAGTTTACCGCCAAGGGAAAACGGATGTTGATTCTTGGCTGGAAAGCCTATGAAAAAGCGGAGGAAAAGCAAAATGTCCTTCCTGACTTGCAGGAGGGACAGCGTGTAAGAGTATCTTCTGTAACAGTCAAGGAGGGCCAGACCACCCCACCCAAGCACCACACCGAGGACACTCTGCTCTCCGCAATGGAAACCGCCGGTGACACCCCGGAAGATGCCGAACGCAGGGGGCTGGGCACTCCGGCTACCCGTGCGGGAATTATTGAAAAGCTGATTTCCTCTGGGCTGGTGGAGCGAAAAACAGCAAAGAAGTTGACGACCCTCTGCCCGTCCACCCAGGGCACCTCCCTGATTACAGTCTTGCCCGAACAGCTCCAATCTCCCCAGCTTACCGCCCAATGGGAACAGGAACTGCTTGCCATCCAGTCCGGGACGCAGGAGCCGGAAAGCTTCATGGAGGGCATCTGCGCCATGCTTCAGGAGATGTTTATGGAATACGCACCGGTAAAGGGAGCGGAGATCTTGTTTCCGTCTGCTGAGAATACTGTTGGTAACTGTCCCCGGTGTGGTCAGCGTGTGATGGAATCTCCTAAAGGCTTTTTCTGCTCCAACCAGGATTGCCGGTTTGGTATCTGGAAGAACAACCGGTTCTTTGCCGCCAAGAAAAAGGAGGTTACGGCCCAGACCGTCGTCTCTCTCTTGGAAAAAGGGGAAACAATTCTAAAAGACTGCTATTCGGAAAAAACGGGGAAATCCTACGATGCCAAAGCTGTGATGGAGGATAACGGTCATAAAACGAATTTCAGACTGGTATTTGCCCATGAATGAAGTGCCGATCATGACCCCGGAGCAATTGATCCAGGCCAGAAAGCTGATCCCCCAGAAGTGCTGCAACTACGACAAAGGACATTGCCTGGCCCTGGATGGGGACGAGCCCTGTCAATGTGTCCAGATGTGGTCTTACTCCCTGATCTGCAAGTGGTTCCATTACGCCGTCCTGCCCAATAACTGGGAGCTCTGCGCCCAAATCCATAACAACCTCCCGCAAAAGCGCTGCGCCGTATGCGGAAAACCCGTCTATTCGATTTTCCACAGGACGAAATACTGCCCGGACTGCGCCGTCAAAATGCGGAAGATTAACGAGACGGAACGGCTTCGCCGAAGATACTTAAAGTCCCGCATTTAAGGCCCCAAAAGTCCAGTAAAATCAAGGACTTTTTCTGCCGGAAACCGCATTGGTAATAGAATGACACGGCAAGGGCAGAAATTGGGTTTTAAATGCGGGAATTTGCCCCCATGCGGCTTGAGATTTGGGCTGCATGGGGGCGTGTTTTTCTTGATGGATTCAATTCTGAGGAGAAGGCAGCTTTATTCTTTCAAGTCTGCAAACAGCTCATCCAGGTCAGAGTATTTTTTTACGGAAGGGTCTTTTGCAATCCTTTCAGCCTCCAGCATGGCGGCCATGGTCTCCTTGTTGGGGTAATTCAGGGAAATCTCAAAGGGGATTCTTCCTTCCCGTAGACACTGACGGACAAAGATGTTGAAGGCGGTTGTCAGATTCATACCCAGCTCACTGAACAGAGCTTCCGCCTGGGCTTTCAGGTTGCTGTCCATCCGAATGCTGATATTGGTTGTTGTGCTTGCCATTTTCTTCTCTCCCTTTCTTGCCTATATTATATGATGTTTGCACGATAAAATCAATACACTGCACAAAATTTAGCATACAATTCAAATTATATGAAAGGAGTAGCCCATGTCCGAAAAACAATCCAATAAGGAACGCATCAAAGAGATCACCGCTGGCATTGAAAAAGGCATCCTGGAGCTGTTCGAGAGTGACCGCTACCGCAACTACCTCACCACTATGAGCCGGTTCCACAAGTATTCCCTGAACAATGTCATGCTGATCCACGCCCAGCGACCGGATGCTACCCTGGTGGCTGGCTTCAGCAAGTGGAAAAACAGCTTCGGGCGTCATGTGAAAAAGGGTGAAAAGGGCATCCAGATTCTGGCTCCCACGCCCTACAAAATCAAGGTGGATAAGGAAAAGCTGGACCCGGACACCAAGCTGCCCATGCTGGACGATGAAGGGAAACCCATCACCGAGGAAAAGGAAGTCACCATTCCCATGTTCAAGGTGGTATCCGTGTT
>JBGVGH010000113.1:0-20766 GCA_045121575.1 Faecousia sp. | reverse complement strand
GTTGGAATCCTTCCAGCCGGACATTCTGGTGCTGGATTTGATGCTTCCGGGAACCGACGGCATCAGTATTCTGCAAAAGCTGCCGCGGGGTCTGCGTCCGCTGATTCTTGCGACCACCGCCTTTTGCAGTCCCTATGTGGTTGCGCAGATGCAGAAGCTGGAAGTGCATTATCTCATGCAGAAGCCTTGTGCGACGGAGGCTGCGGAGGAAAGGGTGCAGGTCTTTCTGGCCCTGCTTTCCGAGGCTCCGCCTCAGGCACCGGAAGCGGAGCAGAGTTTGCCTGCCATGCTGCTGAAGCTGGGCTTTTCGCCCAAGCTGGATGGCTACCGCTATCTGCTCACCGCAATTCCGCTATATGCCGAGGACCCGGGGCAGTCGCTGACCAAGGAGCTTTACGGCAAGGTGGGACGGCCCTGGAACAAGGCACCCTGCCATGTGGAGCGCTCCATCCGCAGCGCCATTGAAAAGGCGTGGCAGTTCCATGACGACGAAATTTGGGGAGAGATTTTTCCACACGCCCCGGACGGCTCCGTTCCTATGCCTACCAACGGCACGCTGATTGCCCGGCTGTCCGAATTTCTCACGAACCACGGCCGAACCACCCGGGTGGGATAATACCGGCGCGGCATTACCGAATCACATACAAAGTGGCTGTAAAATAACAGCTGTGCAAACAGCGGTAAGCTTCAGAAATGAGGCTTACCGCTGTTTTGATGATTTTTCGCTGCACACTCGTGACTTTAGAAGTAGGGGTGAAATAACACCAATATCTGCAACACGGGTACACACAGGGCTTATCCATGCCCTGCTGGAAATGCATATACGGACGAGCTATTTGAGACCGTAGAGCTTTCCCACGATTTTGATGAATGATTCGCCAACCGTCGGAATAAAATTTCGCCAATCGTCGGATTTTTGAGCGATCACAGAAAAGTTAAAAACCATAATGTGTATATCATCTTGACCAAACGGATAAATTATGATAAAATATGATTCATCATAGATTTTCGTAAATTGGAGGTGCGTTATGGCATATATCACACGGGAGCTGGAAAGAAAATTTCTAAAGCTCAATGACTTCTTCAAGGTTATTCTCGTTACAGGCGCAAGACAGGTCGGCAAAACAACGATGCTAAAGCACTTGGCAGAGAGCAACAGAACCTATGTTACGATGGATAACGCAATGGCGAGAGAACTTGCACAGTCCGACCCTGTGCTGTTCTTCCAGACCTACAAACCGCCGATTCTCATTGACGAGGTGCAGAAAGCACCGGAGCTGTTCGAGCAAATTAAGGTCATCTGCGATGAAAGCGATGAAAAGGGCCTTATCTGGCTTACCGGTTCGCAACAGTATAATATGATGAAAAAGGTGCGTGAGACCCTTGCCGGAAGAATTGGTATCTTGGAGCTGTACAGCTTATCCGCAAGAGAAAAAGCAGGACTTGTCTTTGACACGGACTTAGACTTCTCTCTTGCAACTTTGCAGGCAAGACAACGAAAGCTTCCCAAAAACGATGTGATACAGGTATTCAATCATATTTGGGAGGGTGGTATGCCGCAGGTACAGGGGGTGGACGATGAACTCAGACAGGAGTATTTCAATTCCTACATTGACACCTATCTGATGCGTGACGTTACCGAGGCAGGCGGAATTACCGATACTGTGCGTTTTCGTAAGTTTCTCGTTGGATGTGCTTCTCTTGTATCAGAACAGGTCAATTATACAACTTTGGCTGAGTCCGCTGATATTGCACCGAGTACCGCAAAGGAATGGCTGAAAGTGCTTGTGGGACTTCACATCGTCTATCTGCTTGCGCCATATTCCAACAATGAGCTGAAAAGGCTCAGTAAAACACCCAAGCTGTACTTCTGCGATACCGGTTTGTGTGCCTATCTTTCTATGTGGCTGACGCCGGATACGCTGCGCAACGGTGCGGCAAGCGGTCATTACTACGAGAATTATGTTGTGATGGAACTTGTAAAGAACTATGCCTATGCAAAATCCAAGGTGAACATCACCTACTTCCGAGACTCCAATGCAAAGGAGATTGATGTGTTTGTCGAGGAAAACAATGTCATTCATCCGTTGGAAATTAAAAAGAGTGCTGCCCCCGACCGTCGTGAGGTTAAAAAGTACAGCGTGATTGACAAGGCTTCTTTGAACCGAGGAAACGGCGGCATTATCTGTATGTGCGAGGAGCCGATACCGATTGATGCGGATAACTGCTTTATTCCGAGCAATCTCATCTAAACAATTTCAACCGGTAAAGAAAAGCATCTCTGCGGAGGTGCTTTTCTTATACCCAAATTCAAATGAAGGAGGAAATCAATGACATGCAAACTGGACTTTTACGCACAAATGGCAGACCATACCGCAAAGCAGGTCACAGGCAGTTTTGGTGTGTGGACAGCGTTTCTTGAAGCGGTAAATACAGCATCCTGACCCTCTGAATTGGATGTGTGCCATATTTTGGAATGATGGCATGTCCAAAGAGAAAATTTGCGCAATTGTCGAAAAATGTCGATGAAAATAGAGAGTAGGGGGCTTGAAAAAAGAGCTGTAATTTGGTAGATTAAAAGAAAAAGGGGCGTTTTTTATGGCGAAAATCCTGATTGCAGACACGAATGAGGAGTTTCTGTGCGCCATGTACGAGTTGCTTTGCCGTCAGAATGCCGTCCAAACCTGCGCCAACGGCGTGCGCGCATTGGAACTGCTGGAATCGTTCCAGCCGGATATTGCCGGATATTCTGGTGCTGGATTTGATGCTCCCGGGAACCGACGGCATCAGTATTCTGCAAAAGCTGCCGCGGGGTCTGCGTCCGCTGATTCTTGCAACCACCGCTTTTTGCAGTCCCTATGTGGTTGCGCAGATGCAGAAGCTGGAAGTGCATTATCTCATGCAGAAGCCTTGTGCGACGGAGGCTGCGGAGGCTAGGGTGCAGGACTTTCTGGCCCTGCTTTCCGAGACTCCACCTCAGGCACCGGAGGCGGAGCAGAGTTTGCCTGCCATGCTGCTGAAGCTGGGCTTTTCGCCCAAGCTGGATGGCTACCGCTATCTGCTGACGGCAATTCCACTTTACGCGGAGGACCCGGGACAGTCGCTGACCAAGGAGCTTTACGGCAAGGTGGGCCGGCCCTGGCACAAAGCACCCTGCCATGTGGAGCGATCCATTCGCAGCGCCATTGAAAAGGCGTGGCAGTTCCATGATGACGAAATCTGGGGAGAGTTTTTCCCACGCGCCCCGGACGGCTCTGTTCCCATGCCTACCAACGGCACGCTGATTGCCCAGCTGTCCGAATTTCTCACGAACCACGGCCGAATCACCCGGGTGGGATAATACCGGCGCGGCATTACCGAATCACAGACAAACAGGGAGCCATTTTTGGCTCCCCGCTTTTATGCTGTGGGATTGGAAAGGGCAGGAAAATGGGGCTTGATTTTTGCCCAAAAGGGGGATATAATGTCTTTCGCTATTGGAATACTGAATTTAATTGTCTTTATATGAGGTCTTTCATGAAATTTGCAAAAAAAGCTTTGACATATTTGACCATTGCGGGTATGGCGGTGGTTTGTGCGCTGAACTATCAGATGTTTGTGTTCCCAAATCGGTTTGCCCCGTCGGGACTTAACGGTATCTGCACCATGATCCAGTATCTGTTCGGCATCAATGTGGGCTATTTGAGCTTGCTTATCAACATTCCTCTGGCGCTTCTGGTGTGGAGGAAGGTCAACAAGGGCCTGGCGATGCGCAGCATGATTTATGTGCTGTCCTTTTCCCTGGCGCTGATTCTGCTGGGAAATGTGGATATGAGCCGCTTTGCCTATAAGACGGCGGACGGAACCAGTAAAATTCTGGGCCCGTTGGTGGCAGGTGTCATCAATGGTGCCTGCTACAGCCTGCTGGTGCGTTGCAGTGCTACCAGCGGCGGCGTGGATTTTGCCGCGGCTATTATTCAAAAGCGGTGGCCGGAGCTGCGCTTCTTCTGGATTATCTTCGGCCTGAATGTTGTGGTGGCCATGAGCAGCTACTTTGTCTACGATTACCAAATTGAGCCGGTCATTTTGTGCATCCTATACAGCTTCATGTCCAGCGCTGTGTCGGACAGCGTGATGAAAAGCGTCCGCAGCGCCATCCGCTGCGAAATCATCACCGACGAGCCGGATGCGCTGGCACAGGAAATCATCGCCCGGCTGCACCACAGCGCAACACTCATCCCGGCAACAGGCGTGTTCTCCGGCCGGGAGACCAATATTCTGATTTGCGTCATCAACCGGGCGCAGTTTCCCATGCTGTCCTCCATCGTGGATAACTATCCCGGCACCTTTGTGATTGTTTCCGGTGTCAGCGATGTGCTGGGTAATTTCAAGCGGCTGGATGCCAAGGGCAATCTGGAAAAGCATCTGCTGGATCCGGGCGACAGCCACATTAGCTGATATTCTAATTGTTACATACAAATGCAAGCAGGGAGCCGGAGCGGCTCCCTGTTTTTTGATAGCGGTATTTTTCACAGTAGACAGCGGGAGGCAGAATGTGATATAGTAATGAAAAGACAGATTTTGGGGAGGAGGGACACCGATGAACGAGGAAATTCTGGCGCATTTGAAGGGAATAACGCCGGAAGAACAGGCGATTCTGGATGGACGAACCACCATCGACCGGGACCTTTATATGCAGGGGCAGGGAAGTGTCATCAATGCGAAAAAGCTGCTCTCCGCCGGAAAACTCATCACCGTCCGTCCCCACACCCGCTTCATCCATTTCCCTGAGCACCGGCATGACTATGTGGAAGTGGTGTATATGTGCAGCGGGGAGACCACCCAAATCGTGGGGGGGAAGAAGCTCAAGCTGCGGCAGGGAGAGCTGCTGTTTCTCAGCCAGAGCGTCACCCATGAGGTCTGCCGGGCGGGGGAAAGGGACATTGCGGTGAATTTCATCGTCCTGCCGGATTTCTTTGAGGCACCGCTGGCAGCCCTGGGGGAGGAGGAAACGCCCCTGCGGCGCTTCATGGTGGACTGCCTCTGCGGGCAGAATACCGGGCCGGGGTATCTGCATTTTGACATTTCCGGGGTACAGCCCATCCAGAATCTGGTGGAAAATCTGCTCTGGACACTGCTGGAGGAAACGCCCCACAAGCGGAAAGTCAGCCAGATGACCATGGCACTGCTGTTTTTGCAGTTGACCGGGCATACGGAAACGCTGCTTGCCGACCAGGAGGACACCGCGCTGCTGCGTGTCCTGCGTTACATTGAAACGGACTATGCCCATGGTAGCTTCTCCCAGATTGCCGCCCAGCTTCATTATAACGAAAGCTGGCTCTCCCGGAAAATCAAGGAGCAGACCGACAAGACCTTTACCCAGCTGGTGCAGGAAAAACGGCTGGCCCAGGCGGCGTTTCTGCTGAAAAACACCACCCGGAATGTGGCAGATATTTCCACTGCGGTGGGCTATGAAAATGTCAGCTACTTTCATCGGATTTTTGCCGCGTCCTACGGAAAATCCCCCAAGCACTACCGGGACGAACGGTAATGCAAGAGAGGACACTTTTTAACAAAATACAGGACCTCCTTTTTCTCCTTTTGCCGTGATATACTGGTGGCAAAAGAAGAAAAGGAGGTCTTTGCTTTGGGTTACTGTTTGGCAATTGACATCGGCGCGTCCTCCGGGCGGCACATCGTGGGATGGCAGGCGGATGGGAAAATGCAGACAAAAGAGGTCTACCGCTTTCCCAACGGCGTGACGGAGCAGGACGGGCACCTGATTTGGGATATCCGGAAGCTGTTTTCCCATGTGGTGCGGGGTATTTTGGAGGCATTCCGGGAATTTCCGGAGATTGAGAGCCTGTCCATCGACACCTGGGGTGTGGACTATGTGCTGCTGAAGGGTGACGAGGAAGTGCTGCCTGTCTATGCCTACCGGGATTCCCGGACGGAGGCGGTCATTCCGGAAGTTCACAAAAAAGTGCCTTTTTCCCAGCTGTATGCCCACACCGGATGCCAGTTCCAGCCCTTTAATTCTGTTTATCAGCTGTATGATGATTTGAAGAAGGGAAGGCTGGAGGGCGTCAGCGATGTGCTGATGATTCCGGAGTACCTGCTGTGGAAGCTGAGCGGCGTGAAAGCCCGGGAATACACCAATGCCACCACCATGGGCCTGGTAAATGCCCAAACGGGGGAGCTGGACACCGAAATCACCGACGCTCTGGGCCTTCCCCGGCACTTATTCCCAAAACTCAGCCAGCCGGGAACGGTTTTGGGCAATCTCCGCCCGGAAATTTCCGAAGCGGTGGGCGGAAACTGCAAGGTTATTCTCTGCGCCACCCACGACACCGGCTCTGCGGTGGAGGGCATTCCCATGGAGGGAAATCACCCCTACATTTCCTCCGGCACCTGGTCCCTTTTGGGCGTGAAAACCCCCAAGCCCATCACCGATGCGGGAAGTGAAAAGGCCAACTACTCCAATGAGGGCGGTGTGGGCTACAACCGCTATCAGAAGAATATCATGGGTATGTGGCTGGTGAACGAGCTGCGCCGGGACATCTGTCCCGACACCCCTTTCCCGGAAATTGTGAAAATGGCGGAAGAAAGCACTTGCGATACTCTTGTCGATGCCAATGCACCGGCATTTCTGTCGCCGGAGAGCATGAAAGCCGCCTTTGACCGGGCCACGGGTGGAAAGCTGCAAACGGTGGGTGATTATTTCCGCTGTGCCTACCGCTCTTTGGCAATCAGCTATCGGTTTGCCCTGGATGAGCTGGAAGCCAACACGGGGAAAAAATACGAAAAGCTGTACATCGTCGGCGGCGGTGCAAAAAATGCGTTCCTGAATCGTCTCACTGCCGAGGCAACCGGCAAGGAAGTTATTGCGCTGCCCATTGAAGCAACCGCATTGGGCAATCTGAAAATCCAAATGGAGGTCAAGTAACATGAGCTACTTAGAAGCAAAAGAGAAATACGCCGCGCTGGGCGTCGATACCGACGCGGCCATTGCAAAACTGAAAGCTGTCCCGGTGGCCCTGCACTGCTGGCAGGGCGACGATGTCCGGGGCTTTGACACCGACCCCACGAAGCCCCTCACCGGCGGCATCCAGACCACCGGCAACTATCCCGGCCGGGCCAGAAACCCGGAAGAATTGATGGCAGATCTCGACATGGTGCTGAAGCTGTGCCCCGGCATGAAGAAAATGAACCTGCACGCCTCTTATGCCATCTTTGAGGATGGCCAGTGGGCCGACCGGGACAAGCTGGAGCCCAAGCATTTCAAGAAATGGGTGGACTTTTGCAAGGAGCGGGGCCTGGGCTGTGACTTCAACCCCACCTTCTTCTCCCATCCCAAGGCAAACGGCCTGACCCTGTCCTCTCCCGACCCGGAAATTCGGAACTTCTGGATTGAGCACGGCAAGGCCTGTATCCGCATTTCCAATTACCTTGCCGAAGAACTGGGCCAGCCCTGTGTGATGAACATCTGGACCGGGGACGGCTTCAAGGACATTCCTGCCGACCGCATGGGCCCCAGAGTGCGCTACAAAGAGGCCATCGACGAGATTCTGTCCGAGCCGTTCGACTTCCATAAAGTCAAGCCCTGTGTGGAATCTAAGGTGTTCGGTATCGGCGTGGAAGCCTACACCGTCGGCTCTGCGGAGTTCACCCTCGGCTACGCCGCCATGAATAAGGATAAGTGCATTCCGCTGATGGATAACGGCCATTATCACCCCACGGAAGTGGTGTCCGACAAGATTCCTGCGCTGCTGGCTTTCTTCCCGGAAATCGCCCTGCACATCACCCGTCCCATCCGCTGGGACTCTGACCATGTGGTGCTGCTGGACGATGAAACCAGGGAAATTGCCAAGGAAATCGTCCGCTGCGGCGGTCTGGATGGCCGGGTGAATATTGCGCTGGACTATTTTGATGCTTCCATCAACCGCATCGCCGCCTGGACAGTGGGCTTCCGCAATGTGCAGAAGGCCCTGCTGATGGCCCTGCTGACCCCGGATATGACTGAAATGCAGAATGAAAACAACTGGACGGAGCTGATGGTGCGGCAGGAAGAACTGAAAACCATGCCCTTCGGCGAAATTTGGACAGAATACTGCCGCGTTTGCCGCGCGCCTGCCGACGGCGAATGGTTCGGCGAAGTAAAGAAATACGAAACAGAAGTGCTGAGCAAGCGCGGCTGATATAAAAATAAATTTATTTGGAGGTAATTATCATGGCTGTCAATCGTTTTGTTCTCAACGGTGTTTCTTACCACGGCAAGGGTGCCATTCAGGAGATCCCCGGTCTGGTGGCCGCCAAGGGCTTCAAGAAGGCATTTGTGGCTTCTGACCCGGATCTGGTGAAGTTTGGCGTAACCAAGAAGGTCACTGACCTGCTGGATGCTGCCGGCATGGCCTATGAGGTCTATTCCGACATTAAGCCCAATCCCACCATTGAAAATGTTCAGTCCGGCGTGGCTGCTTACAAGGCCAGCGGCGCGGACTATATGATCACCATCGGCGGCGGATCCTCCATGGATACCGGCAAGGCCATCGGCATCATCATCAACAACCCGGAGTTTGCCGATGTCCGCAGCCTGGAGGGTGTTGCTCCCACCCGCAACCGCACCGTGTTCACCATCGCCGTGCCCACCACCGCCGGTACCGCCGCGGAAGCTACCATCAACTATGTCATCACCGATGTGGAGCGCAAGCGGAAGTTCGTTTGCGTGGATACCAATGATATTCCCGACATTGCTATTGTCGACCCGGATATGATGTCCACCATGCCCAAGGGACTGACTGCCTCCACCGGCATGGATGCCCTGACCCACGCCATCGAGGGCTACACCACCAAGGCCGCCTGGGAGCTGGCGGACTGCCTGAATCTGGAGGCCATCCGGCTGATTGCGAAGAATCTGCGGGGTGCCGTGCAGAACGAGGCTGAGGGCCGGGAAGGCATGGCTCTGGGTCAGTTCGTCACCGGCATGGCCTTCTCCAATGTGGGCCTGGGCATTGCCCATTCCGTGGCCCACACCCTGGGCGCGGTATATGACACGCCCCACGGCGTGGCCTGCGCCATGATGCTGCCCATCGTTATGGAGTACAACGCTCCCTGCACCGGCGAAAAGTACAAGGCCATCGCCGAGGCCATGGGCGTTGACACCACCGGCATGGACCAGGAAACCTATCGCAAGGCCGCTGTGGACGCTGTTCGGCAGCTGAGCGTGGATGTGGGCATCCCCACCAAGCTGGACAAGATTAAGGAAGAAGATTTGGACTTCCTGGCCCAGTCTGCTGCCGCCGATGCCTGTGCTCCCGGTAACCCCAGAGAAGCCTCTGTGGAAGATATCAAGGGCCTGATTCGCAAATTGATGTAAAAAATATGGGGCGGCTTTTGCCGCCCCAAAATTGAGGGATTGTTATGAAAGATATTTTTACCGCTCCCTTTGTGGAGGAAATGAAGAAAACCACCGCTAATATGTACCGCCTGGGCTGGGATGAACGCAACGGCGGCAACATCAGCTATCTGCTGGACGAAAAAGAGGTAGGGGAGTACCTGGACCTGAATCGGGTCATCCGCACTATCCCCACCGGATTTGACGCAAAACCCCTCATCGGCAAAATCTTCATCGTCACCGGCACGGGCAAGTATTTTAAGAATGTGCAGGACGACCCGGAAACCAATCTGGGCATCATCCGCATTGCCGCCGACGGCACCACCGCCGAGTTGCTGTGGGGCTACAAAGACGGCGGCCGATTCACTTCCGAGCTGCCGGCTCACCTGATGAGCCACATGGCCCGGCTCTCCGTGGACCCGGAGAACCGTATTGTGATGCACTGCCATCCCACCAACACCCTGGCCATGAACTATGTCCACGAGCTGGACGAGAAGAAGTTCACCCACACCCTGTGGGAAATGTGCACCGAGTGCATCGTGGTGTTCCCCGATGGCGTGGGGGTGCTGCCCTGGATGCTCTGCGGTACAAACTCCATCGGCGAGGCCACCGCGGAGAAAATGAAGGAATTCCGCCTGGTAGTCTGGGGAATGCACGGCATCTACGGCGCAGGCAAGACCATGGACGAGACCTTCGGCCTGATTGAAACCGTGGAGAAGGCGGCGCAAATCTATATGCTCACCGCCGGACTTCCCCGCATCAACACCATCCGGGACGACCAGATGAAGGAACTGGCGGAGTTCTTCGGCGTCAATTACCGCAAGGATTTTCTGAACCTGTAATTTGCAAAACAACATGGAGGTCACGCAGCAGAAACTGTGTGACCTCCATTTCGTTCAGTGGGAATCAGATGCCGGACGGCCGGAAAAGATTACAGAGAGTTTTGTCAGCCTTCCGCTTTTTCGGAGGGCTGATTTTTGAATTCGCTTCTTGTTTTTCGGTATTCCTTGGGAAGCATGCCGGTGACTTCTTTGAAGGCCTGGGTGAATTTGCTCTGGTTTTCGTATCCTACCCTTGAGGCGATTTCCGCAATGGGAGAATCGGTATGAAGAAGCAATTCCTTCGCTTTTTTGATGCGGTAGTCTTTCATGTAAGAGGCAACCGGCTGCCCATAGACCGCTTTGAAAGCGGTTTTCAGCGTGGTCTGATTGATGGAGAACCGTCGGGACAGTTCTTCAATGGTATGGCGGCTGCAAATGTCCTGCACCAGAAAATCGTGCACCTGCAAAATGATATTGACATTGGCATCATACTCGTGAGAATCAACCCCAATTTCCTCCCCGGGGCAGGACACCTCACAGACTTTTTCCATCATTTCATGGAGCATTTTTGTTTTCTCCGTGGGAGCGGCGGTGTAAAAGACCTCTTTCCCCTCCCTGCGGCTCACCACGAAGCCTGTGGTTTTCAGCAGTTTCAGGTGATGGGACAGGGCGGAGCTGCTCATGTCCATCAGGGCAGACAGATTGACCACACACTCCTCGCAATGGCACAGAAGCCAAAATAGTTGAACCCGCTTGGCATCCGACATGATTTTAAATACATCCGCCATCATTTCAAAAGCCTGACCGCTGGGTAAATCATACTGTAAAACCGTTGAATGTTCCGCGTGATGGTGAGGCAAAGTAGATTTGTTCATAGCGCGCACCCCTTTCTATAGAAGAATATACCATTTCGTCCGTAATAAAGCAATACGCTTTCAAAATTTAATCCGTTTGGAAAATCAATTATGCCAAAAAGACGGCTTTTGTCCGAACCCGTTGACATTCTTTGAATTGTTGAATACAATACAGAAAACGATAAAGTGTCGTTGAATCAAGAAGCAAACGGAGGATTTTTCCATGAAGAAAACCTATAAAATCGAAGTGGACTGCGCCAACTGCGCGAACCTGATGGAAGAGGCCGCAAAGAAAACCAAGGGGGTCAAGACCGCCACGGTCAATTTCATGACCCAAAAGATGATTGTGGAATTTGAGGACGGGGCGGACTGCGCTGCGGTTATGCAGGAAGTTTCCAAAAACTGCAAAAAAGTGGAAGATGACTGCGTGATTTATCTGTAACTTCCCTGCAAAGGAGAAGCATATGACGAAGAAACAGAAAAAGATGTTGGTTCGCATTATCGTTTCGGCAGCGATGATGCTGGTGCTGAATTTTTTGCCGCTGGAAGGCCTGCTGCGTTTCCTCCTTTATTTCATTGCCTATCTGGTGATTGGCTACGACATTCTTCGCAAGGCGTGGAAGGGAATCCGAAACGGTCGGGTATTTGACGAGAACTTTCTCATGAGCCTTGCCACCATTGGCGCCATCATTGTGGGCCTGGTGGATACCGGGGACTATGTGGAAGCCATTGCGGTCATGCTGTTTTACCAGATTGGAGAACTGTTCCAAAGCTATGCCGTTGGCAAGAGCCGAAAAAACATCAGCCAGCTGATGGACATTCGCCCGGACTATGCCAATGTGGAAGTGGATGGTAAGCTGCAGCAGATTGACCCGGACGAGGTGCCCATCGGGACAATCATCGTTGTCCAGCCCGGCGAAAAAGTGCCCATTGACGGCATTGTGGAAGAGGGAACATCCAGCTTAAATACCAGCGCACTGACCGGCGAGAGTCTGCCGCGGGATGTGCAGACCGGGGATGAAATCATCAGCGGCTGCATCAACATGACCGGCGTTCTGAAAATCCGCACCACAAAAGAGTTTGGAGAATCCACCGTATCCAAGGTGCTGGATTTGGTGGAAAATGCCAGCTCCCGCAAATCCAAATCCGAGGATTTCATCTCCAGATTTGCAAAGGTTTATACCCCGGCGGTTTGCTGCGCCGCTTTGGCGCTGGCCGTCCTGCCGCCTGTGATTGGCTTGCTTGCAGGCGTAGGGGCGAATTTCAGCCAGTGGGCCTATCGGGCGCTGACATTCCTGGTGGCAAGCTGCCCCTGCGCGCTGGTCATCAGCATCCCGCTGAGCTTCTTTGCGGGCATTGGCGGCGCCAGCAGGGAGGGAATTCTGGTAAAGGGCTCCAACTATCTTGAAGCCCTGTCCAAAACCGGGTATGTGGTCTTTGACAAAACCGGCACATTGACCCAGGGCGTTTTTGAAGTCAGCGCCATTCATCTGGAGGGAAGTGCTGTTACGGAGGCGCAGCTTCTGGAGTATGCCGCATTGGCAGAAAGTGCATCTTCCCATCCCATCAGCAAAAGCCTGCAAAGAGCCTACTGCAAAGAGATTGACCGCAATCGGGTGGCGGATATTCAGGAGCTTAGCGGCAAGGGAGTGACGGCGAAGGTAGACGGCGTGGATGTGGCAGCAGGCAACGACAAACTGATGCAGCTGCTGAACATTGAGGCAGAACCCTGTGAGCTGATTGGAACCATCATTCATGTGGCGCTGGACGGGAAATATGCAGGCCACATTGTGATTTCCGACATTGTAAAGCCCACCTCCAAACAGGCGCTTACCGCGCTGCGTGCTTCCGGCGTGAGAGAAACGATTATGCTCACCGGCGACAGTAAGGCGGTTGCCGAGTATGTAGCCGGGGATTTGGGCGTTGACCGGTATTTTGCTGAATTGCTCCCCGGGGACAAGGTTTCCAAGGTGGAGGAGATTCTGGAAAGCAAAAATGCCCGGTATAACCTGGCTTTTGTGGGCGACGGCATTAACGACGCCCCGGTGTTGTCCAGAGCGGATATTGGCATCGCCATGGGTGCCATGGGGTCGGACGCGGCAATTGAGGCGGCAGATGTGGTGCTGATGGATGATGACCCGCTGAAAATTGCCAAGGCCATCAAAATTTCCAGAAAGTGCCTGCGCATCGTGCGCCAGAATACCTTCTTTGCCATTGGAATCAAGCTGCTGGTGCTTCTGATGGTGGCCGTCGGACAGTCCAATATGTGGATGGCGATTTTTGCCGATGTGGGCGTGATGGTGCTGGCGGTTCTGAATGCGATTCGTGCCTTGTTCGTCAAAAAGCTGTGATTGAAAGAAAAGAGGGCTGCTCCTTTCCACGGGAGCAGCCCTCTTTTTTATACTATGTGACATTGTGGGCTTTGATTTGACCGTCCAAAAGCAAAAAAATCATCCCCCCCGGGGGCTTCAAATGTCAAAGTTTATCCAGTATAATTTGGAAAAACGGAAAGAGAAAGGAATAAGTAACAATGAAACATTTGGCCAAACCTCTGGCCCTGCTGCTGGTGCTTACCATGGCACTTACACTGGCTGCCTGTGGCGCACCCGGAAAAACCACGGCGCCCTCCACGCAGGATGCCCCGGAGAACCGAACCATTGTGGATGGCAATGGCCGGAAAGTGGAGATTCCCTACACGGTGGAGAGCGTTGTTTGCGTCGGTGTGGGCGCGCTTCGCTATAGCTGCTATGTGGGTGCTGCAGACCTGGTCGTCGGGGTGGAGGACTATGAAACCAAGGCCGGAATGTCCCGGCTGTATAACTATGTGAACTTCGACAAGTTCAAGGATTTGCCTGTGATTGGCACCAATGGGTCGCCGTTCACGGAAGAAATCATCAATCTTTCTCCGCAGGTCATCGTGATGAGTGCTTATGCCTCCGTTGACCCGGACGAGCTTTCCGCCCGGACGGGAACGCCGGTTGTGGTGGTGCCCGGAAGCGATACAACGCTGGACGACAAGGCCTATGAAACCATCCGCATTCTGGGGGAACTGTACCGGATGGAGGACCGTGCCGCAGAACTGACTGCTTATCTCAAGGGCATCGAAGCCGATTTGGCGGCGCGGACGGCGGGTATTTCCAATGAAGAAAAACCCACCGTTTATGTCGGCGGTGTTTCCTTCAAGGGCCACCACGGCTTTGAAGGTACAGAAGCATACTACGGCCCATTTGAACTGATTGGTGCCAACAATTTGGCAAATACCACCGGCCAGAATGGCGCGTTCAACATTGATTTGGAGCAGGTTTTGCAGTGGGATCCTGACATCATTTTCCTGGATTTCAACGGCATGAGCCTGATTAACGAGGACTATGCCGCAAACCCCGATTACTACAACGCCTTGACCGCTGTGCAGGAGGGAAGGGTCTATTCCCAGATTTCTTTCCGTTCCTCCGCATCCAATCTGGAAACAGCTCTGGCAGATGCCTACTACGCTGCCTGTGTCATGTTCCCCGATGCCTTTGCGGATGTGGATATCGAGGAAAAGACCGGTGAAATTTTCAAGATGCTGCTGGGCAGCAACCCCTATCAAGATCTGAAGGAGGCTGGTTATGCATTTGGCACCATCACCCTTGGCCAATAAGGAGCAGAACAGCGCCTATCGTAAAAATCAAATCAGGAGCATCCGTTTTCTGGTGCTCCTGACTTTGGCGTTATTGATTGCGATACTCCTGTCGCTGCGTGCCGGTTCCTATAATACCCCGATTGGCGAATTGATTAAGGGAATTTTCGGCAAATCCGCGGATAAAAAAATCAATCTGGTGGTGCAGAACAACCGCCTTCCCAGAATCTGCACAGCCATTCTGGCCGGTGCCGGGCTGGGCCTTGCCGGCTGTATTTTGCAGGCGATTCTCCACAATCCGCTGGCCTCCGCCTCTACGCTGGGTGTATCCCAGGGCGCGACATTCGGCGCAGCCTTTGCCATTGTGGTACTGGGGCTTGGCAGCGGCATGAGCATCGGAATTCCCCTTTGCTCCTTTCTCGGCTCCATTGCGGTGGCCCTGGTGATTTTGGGCCTTTCCCGTTTCAAGCAGGTATCCCCGGAGGGAATGGTGCTGGCGGGTGTTGCCATCAGCTCCATGCTTTCCGGTGCCACGACCCTGATTCAGTATTTTGCCGATGAAGTGCAGCTGGCAACATTGGTGTTCTGGACATTTGGCGATTTGGGCAGCACCGGCTGGGAAGACCTGCGGCTGATGGGCCTGATTGTGGCCATTTTGATTGTTTACTGCACCCTGCACCGCTGGGACTATAACGCATTGCTCAGCGGCGAAGAAACCGCCATCAGTCTGGGTATCAATGTCAGAAATTTGACGCTTGTGAATATGCTGCTGTGCTGCCTGACCAGTTCCGTGATTGTTTCCAATGTGGGCCTCATCAGCTTTATTGGTTTGGTGGCACCCCATATCGTGCGGCGGGTGGTTGGAAACAACCATGTCTACCTGATTCCCGGTTCGATTCTCGCAGGTGCTACGCTGCTGCTGCTCAGCGACCTGTTTGCCAGAGTGGCGATTGCCCCGGTGATTTTGCCCATCGGTGCCATCACTTCTTTCCTGGGCGGCCCGTTGTTTTTGTACCTTCTATTCAGAGGAGGGAAAAAGAAATGATTCAGGCAGAGCATCTTTGTTATCACTACAAAGGCTGCGGGGAGGTGCTGAAAGACATCAGCTTCACCCTGGAGCCGGGCAGTTTTCTTGCAATCCTTGGCAACAACGGCGTGGGAAAGAGTACCCTGCTCAAATGCTGCAATAAGATTTTAAACGCGGACAGCGGACGCTTTCTGCTGGATGGGGAAAACCTGCTGGATATGTCCCATCATGAGATTGCCAAAAGAATTGCATTCGTTTCTCAGACAGTACCCAACACCCAAATGACGGTTCATGATGTGGTGATGCTGGGCCGCCGCCCTTATATGAAATGGGGTTTTACGGAAAAGGACCACGCCATCATTCACGAGGCGATGGATAGGATGGGGCTGGATCCCCTGCGGGGACGGTTCCTTAGCCAGCTTTCCGGCGGCGAACGGCAGAAAGTGATGATTGCCCGGGCGCTGGCCCAGCAGCCCAAGGTGCTGCTTCTGGACGAACCCACCAGCTCCCTGGATATTCGCAACCAGTATCAGGTTTTGCAGATTGTTCGGGACATCTGTCATAAAGATGGATTGATGGCCATTGTGGTTATCCACGATATTTCCCTCGCCCTTCAATTCTGTGATAAATTTCTTCTGCTGCGGCAGGGAGAAGTGTATGACTATGGGGATTATACCATTCTCAGCGCGCAAGCCCTGCGGGATGTTTACGGGGTGGATGCCAAAGTCGTGGATGTGGAAGGCAGGCACATGGTGCTGGTGAATCAGGAAAAGGAGATCTAAAAATGGATGAAAATAAGATTTTGTGGAAGAAATGCACCGAATTTCACGGCCATGCCTGCGGCGGCCTGACCATCGGCTATAAGGCTTGCCTGTATGCCATTGAACTGCTAAACTTAAAGCTGGGCGGCGGGGGAAACGCCGGCTGCCTTTCCAAAGATGAGCAGATTGTGTGCATTGCCGAGAATGATGCCTGCGGCGTGGATGCCATTTCTGTGATTCTGGGCTGCAGCATCGGCAAAGGCAACCTGCTGTTTCATATGCGGGGCAAACAGGCCTTTTCTTTCTACAACCGCAACACCGGCGCGTCCGTCCGGCTGGTTTTGAAGCCCAAGCCCGCGGGCATGACCCGGGAGCAGTCTTTTGATTACTACCAGTCCTGTGACCCGAAGGATATGTTCGATGTGAAGGATACGACCATCGCCCTGCCGGAAAAGGCACGGCTGTTTGATTCTTACACCTGCGAATGCTGCGGCGAAAGCACCGGTGCCAACTGGATTCGCCTGTCTGGCGGCAGAAAGCTGTGCCTGGACTGCTACGAAACCTATGACCGTTTCCATGTATAAATAAAAACTCCAGACCCGGCATAGCCATTCTGGGATGGGAATTGGAAAGAGATGGTTTACGGAATCAAATTTGCTGCAAATTTACAGTTGAATTTTACAGCAAATTCGGATATACTATAAGCGGAAGGAGCTGATAATATATGCCGAATATTAAACCCATTTCCGATCTGCGCAACTATACGGAAGTTTTGTATGATGTTGCTGTCGGTGCTCCGGTCTTTTTGACAAAGAATGGCCGTGGCAGATATGCCATCGTGGATATGCAGGATTATGAAAAAATGCAGGCAACGCTGCGGCTGGTGAATGAGCTTGCCAAAGGCCGCTGCTCCGGGGAAACGGAAGGCTGGCTTTCCAGTGAGGATGTGAGAGCGCATTTCCGCGCAAGAGAAAATGAAGAATAACATCCACTATTCCGTCGAAGCCCGGCGTGATTTGGATGAAATTTGGGATTACATTCAGGCTGAGCTGTGTAATCCCGCCGCAGCAGCCAATACGGTCGGTCGGGTTATGGATGCGGTTGATGGGTTGGAAAGTTTCTCTGGCCTTGGAACACCACTTGCGGCAGTCACCGATACGGACAGTGATTACAGATACCTTGTTTCCGGCAGTTACATGATTTTCTACCGTGTAAACGGGAAGAATGTATATGTAGACCGCATTCTCTATGGTCGCCGGGATTACCTGCGTACCCTGTTCGGGGATATAGAGAAAGAAGGAAACTGAAGAATATATTGTTTCCTTTCACAATTCGTCTATGGTCAAAAATGTGCCAAATCCAAAATTCCCCGGTTCAAAACGAACCGGGGAATTTTTCTTCAGCATGGGTAATTGCAGCTGCGAGAAGGGAAAATGATATAGTGGAATAATTTAATAAAGACTGACAACTGCAACAAAGCCAGAAGCGCTTTTGATGTGAAACTGTAGTAAAAAGTCAGAATACAGAACTTCGTTGACATCAAAGACCAGAAGTAATATAATAAAATAGAATTATTGAAGGAAAGAAATCTTCTTTCTATTTCAACGGCGAAAATGAGGGATATGACATGACTCCTGAACAGAAGGCCAGAGAAATCATTGACAAGAAACTGGAACAGTCCGGATGGATTGTCCAGGATATGGTGGGGCTCAATCTGTTTGCCGGATTGGGCGTTGCGGTGCGGGAATTTCCTACCAGCACCGGTCCTGTGGACTATGCCCTTTTTGTGGAAGGCACCCCCGTTGGCATTATCGAGGCGAAAAAGGACGATGCCGGTGAGAATATTACTGCCGTTGAGGGCCAATCCAACCGATATGTGAATAGCACTTTCAAGTGGGTCACGGGTGATTATCAGATTCGCTTTGTCTACGAGGCCACCGGGAAAATCACCCGATTTACCGATTATGCCGATCTGAAATATCGTTCCCGCACAATCTTCCAGTTTCACCAGCCCCAGGAATTACAGCGCTTATTAAAGCAGCCGGACACGGTTCGCAACCGCATGAAACAGCTTCCGCCATTGGATACCACAGGCTTCCGAAGCTGCCAGATTGCGGCCATTGAGAATTTGGAAAAGTCCTTTTCTGAAAACCGCCCAAAAGCGCTGATTCAAATGGCAACAGGCGCAGGCAAAACATTTACCGCTATTACGGCTGTTTATCGTCTTTTGAAATATACTGGCGTGAACCGCGTGCTGTTCCTGGTGGATACTACCGGCCTGGGTGAACAGGCCGAGCGAGAATTTCTTGCCTATCGACCCAATGATGATAACCGTTCCTTTTCTGAACTATATGGCGTACGCCGCCTGAAGTCATCCTTCATCCCGGATTCTGCTCAAGTCTGCATCAGCACCATTCAGCGGATGTATTCCATTCTTCGGGGCGAAGAACTGGATGAGTCTGCGGAGAAAGAATCCCTGTATGAAAATCCTTCTGTGGACAAGCAGGCACCCAAGGAAGTCGTATACAACTCCAAATACCCGCCGGAGTTTTTCGATGTCATTATCATCGACGAATGCCACCGCTCCATCTACAATGTCTGGAAGCAGGTGCTGGAATATTTTGATGCTTTCCAGATTGGACTGACGGCCACCCCGGATAAGCGCACCTTTGCGTTTTTTGACCAGAACATTGTCAGCGAATACCCTCGGGAGCAGGCCATTATCGATGGCGTGAATGTGGGCGAGGACATTTTCCTGATTGAAACGGAGGTAGGCAAGCAGGGCGGCACCATTTTGAAACAGATGGTGGAGTATCGCAACCGGATGTCCCGGGAGAAACGCTGGGCGCAGCTGGATGAGGATGTGAATTATCGTCCCAGCCAGTTGGATCGGGATATTGTGAATCCCAGTCAGATCCGCACGGTGATCCGGGCATTCAAGGATAATCTCTATACATCCCTGTTCCCTCGGCGCAAAGAGGTTCCCAAGACACTGATCTTTGCCAAAACTGACAGCCATGCGGACGATATTATTCAGATCGTCCGGGAGGAATTTGGCGAGGGAAACGAATTCTGCAAGAAAGTCACCTATTCCGCTGAGAATCCCGAATCCGTCCTCAGCTCCTTCCGAAATGACTATTATCCAAGAATTGCCGTGACTGTGGATATGATCGCTACGGGGACGGATGTGAAGCCCATTGAGTGCCTGATTTTCATGCGGGATGTCCGCAGCAAAAACTATTTTGAGCAGATGAAGGGGCGGGGCACCCGGACATTGAGCCGGGACGATCTGCAAAAGGTCACGCCCTCTGCAACGGAAAATAAGGACCATTTTGTGATTGTGGATGCTGTGGGTGTCACCAAATCCAAGAAATCCGAAACCCGCACCCTGGAGCGCAAGCCTTCCGCCAGCATGAAAGAGCTGATGATGAATGTGGCGCTGGGAGCACGGGATGAGGATACCCTGACCTCTCTTGCCAACCGGCTCATCCGCCTGAATAGCCAGATGAGTCCATCGGAGCGGAAAGCCTTTGCGGAAACAGTGGGTGCGCCTGCCGGAACGGTGGTGGAAAACTTACTGAATGCCTTTGACGAGGACATCATCACAGCAAAGACACAGGCGGAATTTGGCTGCGAAACGCCTACCCCGGAGCAGTATGCCAAGGTGCAGAAGCAGGCGGTGAACGAGGCGGTAAAGCCTTTCCACGATCCCGAAGCCCGGGCCTTTATTGAGAATGTCCGCCGGAGCCATGAGCAGATCATTGACAATGTGAACATCGATGAGGTAACATTTGCTGGATTTGATACCCAGCAGGAGGAGAACGCCGACCGGGTGATCAAGACGTTCCGTGCGTTCATCGAGGCCAACAAGGATGAGATCATTGCACTGCGGATCATTTACAGCCAGACTTACAAAGACCGGCCGATGGTCATCGATGCACTGAAGGCGCTGTACGAAAAGCTGAAAGCCCAGGGCATCACCATTGACCGGCTGTGGGACTGCTATGCCATCAAGCGGCCGGACAAGGTCCGGGGGAAAAGCACCATGCACCAGCTGGCGGACCTGATTTCCATTATCCGCTTCGAGATGGGCTACGGTGACAATTTGCAGCCCTTTGCGGAAGCCGTGAACTATAACTTCATGCGCTGGACCCTGAAGCGCAACGCAGGCAGCGTGCATTTTACCGAAGAGCAGATGGACTGGCTGCGGCTGATCAAGGATCACATTGCGGTTTCCCTTAGTATCGAGCCGGAAGATCTGGAGCTGAACCCCTTCGACCGCAAGGGCGGACTGGGAAGGTTCTATGAAGT
>JBGVGH010000112.1:0-3025 GCA_045121575.1 Faecousia sp. | reverse complement strand
GTTCATACGATACATACCCGCATCCTCCAAAACTGCACGCCTTTTTCTGGCTTTTTACATTATTCCCGTGCAGTTATTATAGCATATTTTGTCGGAAAATGCAGTGATTTCAATGCTTTTTTCTTGCGGAGTGGACTCTATATAAAGACAAATTTTATTATATCTCTGCTCAGAAAAACATAAAAGAGCCGCAAAATCACATAGTTACTTTTGCATGATACTTTCCGTATCATGTCATGTTTTGTGCAACCATATATACTGTATCGTAATATAAATTAGAACGCAAGGCTTGTAATTGAATATTTCGTAGACTATTTTGTCTAGCATTCTACTATACCGCTATAAAAAAATGCCCAATTCGCTTCAACGGACTGCCCGTTTCGGATGAGCGGTGCGGGCAGTTCGGTTGAAGCGGTGTGGGTTTCGGGTTGAATTTTTTACTTGTTCAGCGGTGTCAGGTCGCGCATATTTTTGCCGTTCATTTCCAGGCGATAGGAGTTATGCAACAATCGATTTAGACAAGCATCGGCGTAGGTGTGCTCTTGGAACAGGTCGTACCAGGCATTTACCGGGAACTGGGAGATCACCATGGTAGACCGGCCAGGATCCCGGCTTTCCAGAACCTCGAACAGGTTCCGGCACTTGTTCAGATCCAGCTGCATCAGTCCGAAGTCATCAATCACCAGCAGGTCAAAGGACACCAGACTCGCCAGGGCCTCCCGGTAATTGTCCATGGCTTCGGCACGGTTCAGCTCGTCAATGAGCTGGCTGGCTTTGCAATACTTCACGGTCTTGAACTGCCGCAGGGCGCAGATCGCCAAGGCGTTTGCCAGGTAGCTCTTGCCGGAGCCGGTCTGACCTGTAATCATCAGGTTCCGACCCTGCTCCACCCACTTGCATTTGGATAATTCCTCAATGATTCTGGTATCCAGCAGCCGTTCCGGGTCGTAGATCGTCTCGTCCAGATCGGCATGGGGATACTTCAGCGTGGCCTTCTTAATGAAGCGGTTCAGCTTCTTGTTGTAGCGCAGATCCCATTCTGCATCCACCAGCCGTCCTACCTTCTCCCGGAAGGGGATCAGGTCGGAATTGGGATCTCGGAGCAATTCTTCTAATGCCTCTGCCATGCCGGAGAAGCGCATGACCTTCAGCTTGCCACACAGCTCATAGTCTTCGGTAGAAAGGATATCCGTCATCACTTATAAAACTCCTTTCCCCGGAGGTTCTCGTGGGACGGCAGCTTCTGCTGTTCCTTCTCCTGACTGCGCTCCGTCAGCTGCTTCAGGCACCGCTTGAAATAGGAATACCGACAGGCATTGCCCTCCACGCAGAGCCGGGCCGCTTCCTCCACCAGCAGCTTGGACTGACCGGAGCACATATGGAGGATGCCGTTGCAGCTGTTATAGGACTGCTCCTCGTGCTGGTTGGAAAGAAGAACCGTATCAATCATCTTGGCGGTGTAAGGGCCGTATCCAGCGGCCCAGCGGCGGTAGTAGTCGCCGTTCTTCTCGTTCACATCCCGGTAGAAGCGATGCTCCTGAGGCATGTGTTCCGTCTTGGTAATATACTTGGGAAATGTGGTATACGACCGCCTGTGGGTGCAAACCAGCTTGTTATTCCGGTCACAGATTCGGATTTCCGCCATGGTTGCTTTCAGAAAAGCAGGCTGACCGTACATGGAAAAAGGTACGGAATAGTAATGTTCGTCAAAGAGCAAATGGTAATTGTTGGGGACTTTCTGGAAATACCGGTACTCACAGGGAGAGAAATGTCCGTTGGTCAAGGGGCGCATCTTCGGCTTTTCATAGCTCTCAAACGCCTCCCGCCGGGAGAAACCTTGCCCTTGGATCTTTCGGTCGTTCAGGTTGTCCACGATCCGCCGGACATTCCGGTTCAGCTCCTCCATGGTGTAATAGACCCGCTCTTTCAAATCTTCCAGCAGATGGGTCTCCAGCCATTGGACACCCTTTTCAACCGTCGCCTTGCCCTTGGGCTTCCAGGCAGGAGGAGGCAGGATCACCACCTCATAGAACTGCTCCAGATCTTGATATGCAGAATTGAGAATCAGCTCGTCCTTGGTATGCTTTGTAACGGCGGCACGGAGGTTGTCGGGCACCAGATACTTGGGAACCGCACCGTAATAGTCCAGAGCATGGACGGTGCCCGCAACAAAATTGGGCAGCTTCTCGTTGGGGAAGGCCTCGGCGTAGATCATGCTGCTGACGCCGACGGTGGTGACGAAGATATGTACCTTCCGTAATTCGCCGGTCTGAGCGTCCACCAGAAGCTCCGGCTGGTCGCCAACCCAGTCGATGTACATCCGCTCTCCCGGGATCCTCTCCACCGCCATGCGAAGACTCTGGGACCCGTGGTGGGTGCTGACATACTGGTTGAAATAATGGCAGAATTGGGTGTACTGGTAGCCGGAGGGATGCTCCTGCTTGTACCGGAGCCACAGGAAGTAGAGGTTCGCCTTGCTGCCCTCCCGGTGGATACGGTCATAGATGGCCTTGTAGTCCGGCATGATGTCCTCAGACTTCCTGCGGACATTGGAGGGCGGGTAGAAGGATGCTTCGACTTCCTCAGCCGGCATCTGCTTCAGGACCTCCAGTGGGACGCCCTTCTCCAGATATCGGGTCATGATGAGGTTCACGGTGCTGTTGCCAACACCGTAGCGGTTGCGGCAATCGTCGTAGGAGATGCCCTTAAGACGCATCTCGATGATGCCAAGAATGGTCGTGCTGTTTTGCATTGAAAATGATACTCCTTTCTTGCAGCGGCTGCTGCAGAAAAGACTGTATCATACCCAAAGTCGGAACGCACCGTTCATCCGAAATAACCGCACCGACTAAACCGAAATACGTACACCGCCCGAAGCGAAATCCTCACACCGTTCGGGCGAAATTTGCATGTAAACGGTAGAAATAGAGCCTTGGACATGCAGGCAAGTGAAAAGATTAGGGAGATGCAAGTGAAAGACTTGGCAATATATGCAGTGACTGCGCCGAAGCCAGGCACACCCGGT
>JBGVGH010000111.1:0-9387 GCA_045121575.1 Faecousia sp. | reverse complement strand
AGCAAGCAGCAAGCTCACGAAGTGAGCGCAGCTGATGCTGGGCACCGCAAACCGGAATTCCCAAGGGGGCGCCTTTTCGAAGCGCCCCTTGGGCAGATTCTTTGGGTACTTTCTTGTCTGCACAAGAAAGTACCGCCCCCGGCAGGGCGTTTCAAATTTCAAAGTGGTTGAAGTATTTAACTGGACGGCGAGGTCAAGACCTCGTCCTACAATGGGGTGATGGAAACAGCTCGACAAATTCCAATTTATCCGCTTCGCGGATGGCATTTCCATAGGAAATGCCCGGGCGGCATATATGCCGCCCCTACTGTCAACTCCTAACTCCTAATTCCTAACTCCTAACTCCTAATTCCTAACTCCTGCCGCTGGGTTCTATTTTTCCGCGTGTCCACATAGCCTATAGCAAACCATGGCAGGAGCCAACTCCTGCCGAAGGAGGCTGGCTATGGAAAACATTTACAACCATATTGCCGCCCGCACCGGCGGCAATATCTACATCGGGGTGGTTGGCCCGGTGCGGACAGGCAAATCCACCCTGATTAAGCGCGTCATGGAGCAGCTGGTGATTCCCGGCATCGACGACCCCTACCGCCGGGAGCGGGCCCGGGATGAGCTGCCCCAGAGCGGCAGCGGCAAGACCATCATGACTGCCGAGCCGAAGTTCGTGCCGGAGGAGGCGGTGGAGATTTCCCCCGACGGCACCACCCGGCTGCGGGTGCGGCTGATTGACTCGGTAGGCTATATGATTGACGGGGCGGTGGGAGCCACCGAGGACGGACAGCCCCGCATGGTCACAACCCCCTGGTTTGACCACGAGATTCCCATGACCGAGGCCGCCGAGCTGGGCACCCGGAAGGTGATGGAGGAGCACGCCTCCATTGGTCTTGTGGTCACCACCGACGGCACCATCACCGACATTCCCCGGGCCGATTACACCGAGGCGGAGGACCGGGCCATCCGGGATATGCAGGCCACGGGAAAGCCCTTTCTTGTCATCGTCAACAGCCGTTTCCCCCAGGGGGAGAGCGCCCGCCTGCTGCAGGAGGAGATTCGCACCCGCTATGGAGTGGAGGCCGTCACCGCCGACTGCCAGGGGCTGACCACCGATGACATTCAGGGACTGCTGCAACAGCTGCTGTACGCTTTCCCGCTGGCTCAGCTGCAGGTGTACCTGCCCCGCTGGCTGGACGCGCTGGAGGAAAACCACAGCGTGAAAGCCGCCCTGTACCGTGCTCTTCTGGACTGCGCCGGGCAGATTCATACCCTGGGCCAGGCCCAGGCCCACCTGGAAAGCCTGGCCGGGCAGGAGCCGGTGCAGGATGTGGTGCTGCGCAGCGTGGATTTGGGCACCGGCATCGTCAGCTGCGCCATCACCCTGCCGGAGAAACTTTTCTACGATGTACTCAGCAAAAATGCCGGAATGCCCATCGAAAATGATGCCCAGCTTCTGACGCTGCTGACGGAGTTGTCCCGGGCCAAGCAGGAGTATGACAAGGTTGCTGACGCCCTCTCTGCCGTCCGGGCCACGGGCTATGGGGTGGTGATGCCCCAAATGCAGGAAATGGCCCTGGCCTCCCCGGAGGTGCTGCGCAAGGGCGGTGCTTTCGGTGTCAAGCTGAAGGCCAGCGCCCCCTCCATCCACATGATTCGGGTGGACATCGACACGGAAATCAGTCCCATGGTGGGCAGCGAAAAGCAGTCGACTGACCTCATCAGCTATCTGGGGGCAGAGGATGATGACAAGCTGTGGCAGAGCAATATTTTCGGAAAATCGGTGTACGAACTGATTCAGGAGGGGCTGAGCGCCAAGCTGCTGCAGCTTCCGGAGGAGGTACGGGGCAAATTCCGCACTACCCTCCAACGCATTGTCAACGAGGGTGCCCAGGGGCTGGTGTGCCTGATTTTGTAAAAAAGCCGCAGTTTCTCCCGATACTTCCACATAATGGATTCGGCCCGGAGCTTTCGCTCCGGGCCGTTTGTTATGGAATTTCGCTTACATCAAAGGCTCCAGGCCCAGCACGGGGTGGCCCTTTTCGGTCAGCCAGTTCAGCAGCTCCTCGCAGTCGGTGGTGACGGTTTCGTCGGCCACCATGTCGGAGAAGTTTTCAATGCCGTACATCTCAAAGGCAGTCTTGTTCAGCTTCTCGGCCACATCGTCCTTCAGCTCCTTGGGCATCCAGACGATACGCTCAATGCCGCCCTCGGCTGCCACGAACTTCTTGGAGGAGATGAAGTGACGGCCATGGCCCATGTAGCCGGGGGTCTGAACACCGCCGCCGGTGCAGCTTGCCAGCTCGCCGAAGGTCATGCCGGCAGGGGTCATGCCCTTGTATTCCCGGTTGACCACGATAAAGCCGTTGCTCATGGGCTCAATGCCGCAGATACATTCAAAGCAGCCGCAGGAGGTCATGGGGTCCTCCAGAATGGAGTACAGGGTCACATTCTCCACCGCGCCGTGGGTGGCTTCCTTGACCATCTTGTTCACGGATTCATAGCGGCCGGTGCGCTCGTCGATGCAGCCCTCCTTGAAGATGGGCTGGCAGGGGCCGTTTTCGTTCAGCTCATAGGTGGCCTTGGCATCCAGCCAGCTCACAGCACCGCACAGACCCAGACGCTCCGGGGTGACCACGCAGCAGTGGGCAGGGGCGAAGGACTGGCACAGGATGCAGGTAAAGTAGCGGTCCACCGCTTCATCGGTCATGGAAGCCAGACGGTCATCCCGCTGGGCATAACGGGGCATAGCCACCTCGTCCCGGAACTTCTCCGCCTGGGCGGCATCGGTGATGATGGTCACCTGGCACTTATCCACCACGGCGTCAAATTCGTCCATAATCATCACATACAGCACTTCCGCGAAGTGGCGGACGCTGAGGCCTGCCTCGAAGGCGGCATTGCTGACACGGACACGCACCTGGTTGCGCTGGCCGGTGTGCATGATGCCCTCCATGTAGTTGAACCAGGCGTGGAACTTCCGCTCGATGACGGACTCAAAGTCCACCTGCATCTTCTTGCCGGCCACCTCCACGAAGGTTGCCAGTGCCAGTTCCTTGGCATCGCACAGGTCCGGGCCGATGATGGTGATTTTGTGGTCCTCCACCTCGCTCATGTCCCGCATCACCACCAGCTCGGCAGTGGGGTTCTTGGCGGACCAGAACTCGTTGTGCATATCCGCCTTGCGGATGATTTCGCCCTCAAAGGCAGCGGCAAAGGCCACCGGGATGGGCAGCTCTTTGACCTTAATTTTGATACCCCGCAGCTCCAGGGACTTCTTCACCGTGTCATTATGGTCGCAGACGGACTCCAGCGCGCCGGGCACCTGATTTTCACCCAGGTCAATGTCTACCACCACAGGGAAGCCCAGGGCAATGGCACCGGCACCGGCGGAAACCACCACGGCGTCAATGGCACCGAAGGTGTTGACAAAAGCGGGAACGCGGTTCTTGGTGTAGTCCAGCAGGCCAGCCAGATCGCCGGGCTGAATGTTGCCGAAAATCAGGGCGGCACGGACGGCCACAGTGACCACATGGATGACAGAAGTCACATCGTGACCCAGGGGGATGACCCGGAACTCCAGGCCCATCTTCACGCCGCCGGCGGCCACCTGCTCAATGCAGTCGCCCACCATAAAGGTCATGATGCCCTTGGACTGGTAGTCCTTGACCACCTTCACCACATCGTCAGGATTCTCCGCCTTGCCCAGCACCACCGCTACGCCGGGGATATCGCCGGTGACCAGCGGCACGCCCAGGGAGCGGATGATGGGGTCGGGGACGAAGCCGATGCCGGACTCGTTTTCATAGGGATTGCCGCCCTCCACATACTTCAGGCCCTCGATGATTTCCGCGCCCACAGCGGTAGCAAGGCCGGCGTTCAGCGCCTGACCCAAATCCTCCTGATTGGTAATCAGGCTCTTGAGCACCCCAACGCAGGCAGGCAAATCCCCCAGGGTCTTGACCTTCACGCCGGTGGCGGCGTAGATGGTGGGGAAATAATACGCGGTATCGGGGAAGGCGATTTCCTTGTCCGCGCCGTACTTGGCGATGGCATCGTTCACCGCGCCCTCGGTCAGGCCGGCCACGGCATTGGAGCCGCCATAAATCAAATCAGTCAATACACTCATGGTTGGTTTCCTCCCTATTGATTTACAAAATTTATTTCACCCTGCAGGGCGGCCCGGATTCGGGCAAGCAGGCACCCGGCAAGATAGTATACCGTTTCATAGCGGATGAATTGCAGAATATTTTTGTCCCACAGCAGCGCCAGGGTGGCCGGGAAATCCTCGTCCGCTTCGTAGAATTTCAGCCGCATGGGCAAATCCGGGAACAGCCAGATGTCCACCGCCAAATCCGCGCCGGAGGTTTGCTTCCCGTCCATGCTGCGGCAAAGCCGGAGAAATTCTTCCCGGTTTTGGGCAATCAGCGGTGCCACCGCATTGCCGGACATACTCAGCCCCTCGCCGGACACCAGAACGCCGGGCAGGGAGCTGATTTTGCAGAAATCCATGGCAGCATAGGCGCCGCATTTTGCGTCGCACAGCCAGTCGTAGATGGTCAGGCTCTCGGAAAATCCGGCCTTGCGGCCGTCCACGGTGATGCAGCCCGTTTCCCGGCGGATGAAAACCGGCTGGCCCAGAAACCGGGTGGAAAGGCCGCCCTCCCCTGCCGTAACGCCGGGGCGGCGGCACAGGGCATCATAGTCATACTCCAGGAAATGGAGGCGGGCCGCCTCCTGCATCTTGTCGTAATTATTCATAAAAAGGCAAACGCCGGGAGGGAGGCAAACTCCCTCCCGGCTTGTTGTACGGGATGAATGAATCTTACAGATCCAGGTAGCTGTCGGAGTACAGCACGTGGTTCTTGAAGATGTCGCAGGACTTGATGGTTTCCATCAGACGGCGGTCGTTGGGGTTGACGATGGCGGAGGTCAGACCCTGCATCATCGCCATGGCCACCAGCGCGGAGTCCATGATGGGACGGACTTCCTTGGGAGCGCCGTTAGAGTTGTTGGACAGACCGCCGGTGGACTTCAGGCCCTTGTCGGCGAACATCTTGATGGCTTCCAGAACTTCCATCTGCTTGTCCTGCATACCCTTGACCACCAGGAACAGGGGGTCGAACCACAGGTCGTCGGAGGACATACCATGGCTCAGGCCGCGCTCGAGCATATTGTCGCAGTGGACCATACGCTCCTCGTTGTCCTTGGCAATGCCGTCGGCAGAGCACAGGGCGATACAGATAGCGTCATTGGCAGCAGCCAGGTCGATGTTGGAAATACGGGAGCCGGCGTCAGCAGAGTTGACGATAGGCTTGCCGTTGGTACGGTTGTAGACCTTGATACCGGCTTCGATGGCCTTCTTGTTGGCGGTATCCAGCGCCAGAGGAACATTGTTGAAGTTCTCCTGCAGCAGCTTGACAGCCCACATCATGCGCTCCGGGCCGTCCTTTTCGGCAGGTCCGATGTTCACATCCAGGTAGGTAGCGCCGGCGGCAATCTGCTCGGCGGCACGCTTCAGGATGGGAGCGGGGTCGCGCTCGTCCATAGCCTTGCGGATAGCGGGAGCGATGCAGTGGATACGCTCGCCGATGGTGACGAAGGTCTTGGACTCGGGGTTGTGGCCCTTGTACTGTACACCCATATCCACCACTTCAATCTTGGGAACCCGGGTCTCCAGCAGCTCGTCAAACGACAGCTCCTTCTGCTCCACCACGGTGGCAGCCTTGGCAGCGTTCTCGGCAGCGGCGGCCTTGGCGGCAGCCTCGTATTCCTTATCCTTCATGTACTTGGGCAGCTGCACCGCCTCCAGGGGGCCGACGACCACATTCCAGCCGGGCAGCTTCTCCTGGATTTCGCCCTTCATCACGGCCACCTTGCCGGGGATAATCAGGGTGCGGTTCTTAATCTTGTTCTCAATGTCCAGGGTCTCGAAGGTCTTCTTGACGGTGGAGGAGGAGAACTTGCCGGCAGCCCAGGCAGTCAGAACGGACATACCGGAAGCGTCGGTGATAATCAGGTTCACAGGCTGGCCGGAACGCTCCAGCTCGCCGGAAACCAGGAAGTAGGTCAGAGCGAAGTCCACGGTCAGGGCGCAGGGGCTGTTCTCGTCGGCGCCGTTGAGGGGGTAAATCTTGGATTCCACCTTCATGGGCTTCTGGGGGTCGGTGAAGATGTTCTGGCGCAGGCCGTACAGCGGCAGAGCCTGGGCATAGGACATATTCTCCATGCAGATGATGGAGCCGTACTTCTCGGTAAACAGGGTGGCGTAAGCGGTCTGCAGGCGGGAATCGCCCTTGGCAATCTTTGCCACATTCACGATGGAGGGATAGCCGAAGGAACGGTCGCCGTCCTTGATGGCGGTGCGGCGCACCAGAACCGCATTGGCCAGAGTCTCCTTGGCAGTTTCACCGGTGACATCCAGCACAAGGTTCTTGTTGCCGGCAGCTTCCAGCTTCTTGACGGTGTCGTACAGGTCGGAGATGTTACCTGCCCACACGCCCAGGGCAACGCCGGCTTCCTTGGCAACAGCGTTCATAGTCTCCCAGTTGTCGGGGGTAGCGCCGTCCAGAATCACATCCTTGCCGCAGACGGCCAGAGCGGCCTTGGCGCACTCCACATCCCAGCAGGACAGCACCAGGCTGCGGCCGGTAGCGGCGGCCTTCTTCACCAGCTCGGCGTACACAGCGGGGTCAGCCTGCTTGTTGGCCACATAGACAAACTCCACATACATCCGCTCGCCGATACGCTCATAGTCCACCTTCTGCAGGTCGGAGAGCTTCTTGTCCACCTCTTCGGCGGAGCAATCGGTGCAGACGCACACGGCGTACAGGTTCTTGTTCACCAGCGTCTTTTCGTGGCGGAACAGAACAGTCTCACCGCCCAGCTTATGCTCGCCGACGGTGATGGTCTTCATGGGAGGAGCGGTCTGCTCGTTGAGCATTGCCTTAGCTTCCTCGGAGAAGTGGGGGCACTTGTCGATGGACACAGCGCCCTGAGCCACCTTCATGCAGAATGCCATACAGGTGGGGTTGCCGCACTCCTTACAGTTGGTCTTCGGAGACAGCTTAAAAATATCAAGACCTTTGAGAGCCATTGTATGTATCCTCCTTCTTCCGGTTAGACAAGTTCAGAAATGAACTTCTTAATGGTGGCCACAGCCGCGGGATGGCGCATAATCACAGCGTCAGCGCCGCCGGTCAGGTTGGCGGCAGCGGTGGAAACTTCCATGTTGATGGCGCGCTCCTCCTGGCAGCCCCATGCGGGCTCGTCTTCCTCGGAAGCGGTGGATTCCTTCACACCCCATGCGTCAGGAGAAACAGGGGCGATGATGGGCATCTGCAGGTCGGCATCGGACTGAGCCAGGGCAGCCAGACGGATGCGGTCCAGGGTGGAAGCCACATACTCGAAGCCGTAGCCCACGGCGGCGGTGCCGACATTCATAACAATGCTCTCGGGCGCCACATTGGCATCCTTCTTCAGCATGATGTTCAGCTGCTTGGCCAGGTTGATGTCGTCAGCGGTCTCAGCGCCCACCTTCTGACCGTAAGCCAGCACCACGGAAGCGCCGACGGTCTTGCAGTTTTCCTGCTTGGCGGACATGCAGACGATGTTCTTGCCCTGCAGAGCCTCGGAAATCTTGGCGAACAGCTCGCCGTCCTTCTCCAGGTTCTTGCAGCCCATGATGACGATGGGCTTGGTGACGACTTCGGCAACAGCCTTGGCGTCAGATACGCAGTCGGCAACGGAGCGGTTGGCACCGTTGGGGTCGGCGTTTTCAAAGTTCAGCACGATGAAGTCGCAGCCTTCCATGGTCTCGGCCTTCTTGGCACGGTCAGCCATGGTGGTGCAGCCGGCGTAGAAATCCACCAGGCCGGGAGCGGTCCAGGTGTCGGCGGCATCGGAAACTTCCACGCCGATTTTGGGCGCGTTCTCGATGGGCGCATCGAAGGTGTAGAACGGCAGAACATTCTGGCCGCCGATGACAACAGCATTGTCGCCGGTGCCCAGGGTCACAGCGTTGATTTTTGCGCTGTAAGGGGCCGTCTTAGGTGCGAAAGACATAGGGAATATCCTCCTTAAAATTTAGTGCATGATGCCAAAAAAGCAAGATGCTGAGTTGATTTATTTAGAAAACCAAGGACACCCTTGGTAATTCCCGATTTTTACAGCCCGATAGACTGCATGATGCCCTTGAGGGCAATTTTCATGGGGTCGGAATCCGGCAGCTTGGCAGAAGGCTCGCCGGCGCAGTCGCAGCGGTAGACCGCCTCATCCTGGGGCAGCACCCCCAGCAGCTTCAGGCCGTGCTTGTCAATTTCCGTCTTCACGCCGTCGTCCAGAATACCACCCGGCGCCCGGTTGATAATCAGGCCCATCTGGCCGGGATTCAGCTTCATTTCCTCAATCATTTCCGCCACCCGGGCCACGGCCTGAACGCCCCGGCGGGAGCAGTCGGAAATCAGCAGCATGGTATCCACATGGGGCAGCGTTCCCCGGGCCACATGCTCCAGACCGGCTTCGTTGTCCATGACGATGTAGGAATAGTTGCGGGCATACTTGTCCACCTGGGTTTTCAGCACACCGTTGACATAGCAGTAGCAGCCTTTGCCCTGGGTGCGGCCCATGACCAGCATATCAAAGTCATCCTCTTCAATGAGGGCGGAATTGAACTTAAACTCGGCGTAGTCCGCCTTGGTCATGCCGGCGGGAATGGTTCCCTTCAGTTCTGCCTGGGCCATCTCTTCCCGAATGGCGCCCAGGCTGGTTTCCACTTCCACGCCCAGAACTTCATTCAGATTGGAGTTGGCATCGGCATCCACCACCAGCACGGGGCCATCCTGCTTTTTGCACAGGTAGTCGATAATCATACCACAGGTTGTGGTTTTGCCGACGCCGCCCTTGCCGGCGACGGCAATGGTATGGGGAGTTGCCATATTGTTCTCCTTCTCAGGTAAATTGCAGCAAATTGCACCATGGGCCACTTTGCCCATATTGGTACTTCTATATCGTAACACAGAAACAGCAGAAATTCAACCACAATTTCGCTTTTTTCCTTTTCTGGCAAAACATTTTGGGGAAAAGAAAATCTTCCGACAAAAAAGGGTTGCTATTTACAAAATAATTTGCTATAATACACACCGATGCAGGGTTCGTATATCGGTAATACAACGGCTTCCCAAGCCGTGAAGGCGGGTTCGATTCCCGTACCCTGCTCCAAAAAACATCTGCACCCGCTGGGGTGCAGATGTTTTTTATTTGGTTGTATGGGAATCGAACAGATTAAATCGGACAGTCCGGTGGACTGTCCGTGGCGACGGCTGGACGGAGCCAAACCTTAATTTTTGCCAACGGCAAAAATGCAAATCGATTCCCGTACCCTGCTCCAGAAAAAAG
>JBGVGH010000110.1:0-19573 GCA_045121575.1 Faecousia sp. | reverse complement strand
CTTGGCCCGGGCGTAGCCGGGGGCGGACTTGGCACCGAAGATAAAGGCAGTGGGGTGGAAGTCGGGCAGCTCGCCATTCTTCAGGCGGAAGTAAATGTCCACAATGGACAGGGCATTCATCAGCTGGCGCTTATACTCGTGCAGACGCTTAATCTGCACATCGAAGATGAAGTCGGGGTTCAGCTTCACGCCCTCGTGCTTGTAAATCACATCGCAGAGCTGTTCCTTCTTGATGCGCTTGACGGCGTTGAACTGACGCACCAGGTCGTTGTCGATCATGGGCTTGAGCTTGCTCAGACGATCCAGGTCCTTCAGGAAGTCGCTGCCGATGCGGTACTTGATGAGCTGGGTCAGCTCGGGGTTGCACAGGCCCAGCCAGCGGCGGGGGGTCACACCGTTGGTCTTGTTCTGGAAACGCTCGGGGTAGACGGCGTACCAATCCTTGAAGCAGTCATCCTTCAGAATCTGAGAGTGAATTTCAGCAACGCCGTTGACATAGCTGCCCACATAAATGCTCAGGTTTGCCATGTGAGCGGTGTTGTCCTTGATGATGAACAGGCCGGGATGCTCGCTCTTGAGCTTGTCATCGATGCGGCGGATGATGTTGACGATTTCGGGAACCACGCTGCCCAGCAAATCCAGGTTCCACTTCTCCAGAGCCTCGCTCATGACGGTGTGGTTGGTGTAGGAGAAGCACTTCTGCGCCACGGCAAAGCTCTGGTCGAAGTCCATGCCCTCCTGCATCAGCAGGCGAATCAGCTCGGGAATGGACATGGCGGGGTGGGTGTCGTTGAGCTGCACGGCGTAGTAGTCGGCAAAGTGGGACAGGTCGTTGCCCCGCATCTTCTTATAGGTGCGCAGAATGTCCTGCAGGGAAGCGCTGGACAGCACATACTGCTGCTTGATACGCAGGCGCTTGCCCTCCCAGGTGGAGTCGTTGGGGTACAGAACGCGGGTGATGTCCTCAGCCTTGTTCTTCTCAGCCAGAGCCCGCAGATAGTCCTGGTCGTTGAAGGCGTTGAAGTCCAGCTCCTGCTCGGCCTCACACTGCCACAGACGCAGGGTGCCGATGTTCTTGGTGCCGTAGCCGATGACGGGAACATCGTAGGGAACAGCCAGAACGGTGTGGTCGGGGAACTGCACCTTCACGGTGTGGTTGTAGCGGCGGTAAGACCAGGGATCGCCGAACTTGGTCCAGTCATCAGCGGCTTCGCACTGGGAACCGCTCTCGTCAAAGGTCTGCTTGAACAGACCGAAGCGGTAGCGCAGGCCGTAGCCGGACAGAGGAATGTCGCAGCTGGCGGCAGAATCCAGGAAGCAGGCGGCAAGACGGCCCAGACCGCCGTTACCCAGTGCAGCATCCTCGATTTCTTCCAGGCAGGCCAGATCCACGCCCTGCTCGGCAAACAGCTGCTTCATTTCATCCAGAATGCCCAGGTTGTACAGGTTGGAATAAACCAGACGGCCAATGAGAAATTCTGCGGAAATGTAGTAAGCCTTCCGCTGGTGCATCCGCACCCGCTTGCTGTGGTTCCAGTTGTCGGAAATGGCCATCATGACAGCCTGACCCAGAGCCTGGTGCAGCTCCTGGGGGGTGGCGTCCTTCAAAGCCACATCGCTGGTGTATTTCAGCTGGGCTTCGGTGTATTTGAGAATGTTGAGGCAATTATAGCTCATTGTTTCTAACTCCTAAATCATGAAATCAGTCGCCCAGACGGCCGTACAGCTTCGTCAGGCGGTAAATGCGCTGGGCAAGCTCGTGGGTGCACACGCCGTCCTTGGCGCGCCAGGTCCAGTTGCAGTCGGTGGTGGTGCCGGGGAAGTTCATCCGGGCTTCGCCGCCCAGATCCAGATAATCCTGCAGCTGTACCACGCACAGGTTGGACACAGAGGCCATGGCAGTGCGGATGGTGCCCCAGACCAGACCTTCCTCCTCGGACAGGGTCATGTACTCCCTGGCGTAGGCCACAGCCTCCGGCGTGGCGGTGTCAAACCACTGACGCATGGTCATATTGTCGTGGGTGCCGGTGTAGCAGACACTGTTGTTGGGGTAGGTGTGGGGCAGGTAATCGGAAGGCTCCCGGGAGTCGAAGGCAAACTCCAGCACCTTCATGCCGGGCAGGCCGCTCTTGGCCAGCATATCCAGCACGGGCTGGGTCAGGAAGCCCAAATCCTCTGCAATCAGCTGCAGGTTGGGCAGAGCCTGCTGCACGGCGCTGACAAACTCCATGTCCGGGCCCTTGACCCAACGGCCGTTGCGGGCAGTGGCGTCGCCATAGGGGACAGCCCAGTAGCTTTCAAAGCCGCGGAAATGGTCAAAACGAACCACATCATACCGCTCGGCAGCGGCACCCAGCCGCTGAATCCACCAGCGGTAACCGTTTTTCTTCATCTCATCCCAGCGGTACAGGGGGTTGCCCCAGAGCTGTCCGTCGGCGGTGAAGGCATCGGGGGGGCAGCCGGCCACGGCGGTGGGGGTCAGGGTTTCGTCCAGCTGGAACAGCTCGGGGCTGCTCCAAACCTCCACAGAGTCCAGCGGCACATAGATGGGAACATCACCGATGATGCGCACACCGTTCTGGTGGGCATAGTTACGCAGGGCGTTCCACTGGGTGTGGAACAGGTACTGCACGAAGCTGTAGAACCGAATCTCGTCAGACAGCTGCTGGCGGATATTCCACAGAGCATCGGGGTCACGGAACTTCAGGGCGTGGTCCCACTGGAACCAGGGCTTGCCGCCGAAGTAATCCTTCAGAGCCATGAACAGGGCAAAGTCAGCCAGCCAATGGCTGTTGGTGGCGCAGAAGGAATCAAATTCCGCGCTGCCCTGGAAACGATTATAAGCCAAACGCAGGACTTTTAACCGGTTATTGTATTGCAGACCGAAATCTACCTTGTCATCCCGCTGGCACCACCGGATGCCTTCCAGCTCCTGGGGCAGCAGCAGGCCGCTCTTCACCAGTTCGTCCAGGTCAATCAGGTAATGGTTGCCGGCGAAGGTGGAGCAGGACTGGTAGGGGGAGTCGCCGAAGCCGGTGGGGGTCAGAGGCAGAATCTGCCAGCAGCGCTGACCGGCTTCTTTCAGAAAATCAACAAAACGGAATGCTTCGCTGCCCATGGTGCCGATACCGTACCGGCCGGGGAGCGAGGTGATATGCATCAAAATACCGCTTTCACGCATAGCTTTCTCTCCTTACAATTTGCTTGGCGCGGGGAAAACACCGTCAGGGTGCATAATCCCACACGCGTACATCTTAGAGTTTATGCGCAAAACCGCATTTTGTCAAGAGAAACCGAAAAAAGGAATGAAAATTTGTATCATTTCACAGAGAATTTCCGGGTAAGAAAGGTCTATCTCTATATAATTATGCCCCCGCAAGGCAACTACCACCCGCTATCGGGCCCATTCCGGTTTGAAAGTGTGTTTCTCACACGGCGCACAGCAGGGGCGGCGGAAATACCATTCATTGTCATCCCGAGCAGAGCGTCAGGGTTTATGAATAATGAAGAATATGCGGGGCAGGGGAGTATATAAAAAATACGCCGCTGCGAAAAGCAGCGGCGTATTGGGAAAAATCAGAATTCCAGGTTCAGGCCAGTTTCCTTGTCAAAGACATGGCACACATTGCCGCCAAAGGAGAATTTCAGCTCCGCACCGGTGGTGAGGGCAGCCACTTCGGCACCGGTCATGTTCATGGTGGACACCACGATGACCACATCCCGGCCCAGAGAATCCACATGCAGGTGGACGGAGGAGCCCATCATTTCGGACACATTGACAGTGCCCTTCAGGCCGTTGCCGCCCAGCACAATGTGCTCGGGACGGACGCCCAGGCGTACATCCTGCTCGGCAACATTCTTGGCGCTCAGGTTGGCCTGCTTGTCCTCGGACAGCTCCACGGTCAGATCGCCCACGGTGACGGCGTACTTGCCGTTTACCTTCACCAGACGGGCATCGAACATATTCATCTTGGGGGAACCGATGAATTCAGCAACGAACAGGTTGCGGGGGTGGTTGAACACTTCCTGGGGGGTGCCGATCTGCTGGATGTAGCCATCCTTCATGATGACGATACGGTCGCCCAGGGTCATAGCCTCGGTCTGGTCGTGGGTAACATAGATAAAGGTGGTGTTGATGCGCTGACGCAGACGGATAATCTCAGCACGCATCTGGTTACGCAGCTTGGCGTCCAGGTTACTCAGAGGTTCGTCCATCAGCATGACGGCAGGGTCACGAACAATGGCGCGGCCGATGGCCACACGCTGCCGCTGACCGCCGGACAGAGCCTTGGGCTTCCGGTCCAAATACTGGGTGATGTCCAGAATCTCGGCAGCCTCGCGAACCTTCTTGTCGATGACATCCTTCTTTTCGTGCTTCAGCTTCAGAGCAAAAGCCATGTTTTCATACACGGTCATGTGGGGGTACAGCGCATAGTTCTGGAAAACCATGGCGATGTCCCGGTCCTTGGGGGCCACATCGTTGATGGGGTTGGGGTTGTCGCCGATGTACAGCTCGCCTTCGGAGATTTCCTCCAGACCGGCAATCATCCGCAGGGTGGTGGACTTGCCGCAGCCAGAGGGGCCGACCAGCACGATGAATTCCTTATCGGCAACTTCCAGATTGAACTCCTGGACAGCCACCACGCCCTGGTCAGTAATCTGCAGATTGGCTTTTTCCTTTTCAGGCTCGTCGGACTTCTTCTTTTTCTTGGCTTTCTTGGCATCGTCGCCGCTGTAGGGGTAGATTTTCTTGATGTTCTTCAGAATCAGCTTTGCCATAAATTTTGACTCCGAATGCAATGCCTCCGCAAGTTGCATTCTCGCAGCCGCCGCGATGGACGGAATTTCTGCATTACGACAGGTCTCCACACTGCCGCACCGTGAGCCAGACGGTTGTTTCCTCCTTGATGTTGCCGGAATGAGCCTATTGTTCGTGGAGTAGACACACCCCGACATGATGGATATATTTTACCATAGGGGCAAGAGTAATGCAATCGAACAATTTTACCTATTTTTTACCTTCGTTTTTGGGAATAATGTTCAAAAGCGGGGGACAGGACAAAATTCCCCCGGTGGATATTGCTACTTGTAAAAGTTGCGGAAATATGGTAAAATGGCAAGGTTCCTAAAAATCAATGTGTTTTTTGTTTCAGGAGGCTCTATGTATTTTGGCATTCCCATGTAGCCTCGCTTCCGAATGCACTTTTGAAATAATTTTGGAGGATATTCGATGGCTACTTTACATGATGAAATCTGCCGGCGGCGAACCTTTGCAATCATTTCCCACCCCGACGCCGGTAAAACCACCCTGACCGAAAAATTCCTGCTCTACGGCGGCGCCATCGCCCAGGCAGGTGTGGTCAAGGGTAAGAAAAATTCCCGCGCCGCCACTTCCGACTGGATGGAAATTGAAAAGCAGCGCGGCATTTCCGTCACTTCGTCGGTGATGCAGTTTCAGTACGGCGGCTTCTGCATCAACATTCTGGATACCCCCGGCCACCAGGACTTTTCCGAGGATACCTACCGTACGCTGATGGCGGCGGACTCCGCGGTGATGGTCATTGACGGAGCCAAGGGCGTGGAGCCTCAGACCCGGAAGCTGTTCAAAGTCTGCGCCATGCGCCACATTCCCATTTTTACCTTCATCAACAAGATGGACCGGGAAACCAAGGACCCCTTTGACCTGCTGGACGAGGTGGAGCGGGAGCTGGGCATTGAAACCTATGCCATGAACTGGCCCATTGGCTCCGGCAAGGATTTCCAGGGTGTTTATGACCGTCAGCAGGGACACCTGCTGTTCTTCTCCGGCGCTTCCGGCAAAAACCGGGCGGCGAAGGAAGAAGTGGATTTATATGACAGCCGGGTGGCCGAGCTTCTGGATTCTGAGGCCAAGCACCGGCAGCTCATTGACGATGTGGAGCTGCTTTCCGCCGGGCGGGAGCTGGACTTGGAGGAAGTGAAAAACGGCAGACTCAGCCCTGTGTTCTTCGGTTCCGCTTTGACCAATTTCGGCGTGGAGCCGTTTTTGGAAAACTTCCTGAAAATGACGCCGCCGCCCATGTCCCGTGTGGCGGACTGCGGCGTGATTGATGCCTTCAGCCCGGATTTTTCCGCCTTTGTCTTTAAGATTCAGGCCAATATGAACAAGGCCCACCGGGACCGGCTGGCCTTCATGCGCATCTGCTCCGGCAAGTTCGAGCGGGATGCGGAATATTACCACATGCAGGGCAAGAAGAAAATGCGCCTGTCCCAGCCCCAGCAGCTGATGGCGGCGGACCGGGAAATCGTGGAGGAAGCCTACGCCGGCGATGTCATCGGCGTGTTTGACCCGGGCATTTTCTCCATCGGCGATACCATCACCGTGCCCAGCAAAAAATTCCTTTACTCCGGCATCCCCACCTTTGCCCCGGAGCATTTCTGCCGGGTGTCGGCCAAGGACTCCATGAAGCGCAAGCAGTTTGTCAAGGGCACGGAGCAGATTGCCCAGGAAGGCGCCATCCAGATTTTCAAGGTGCCAAACTCCGGTATGGAGGAGGTCATCGTGGGCGTGGTGGGCACGCTGCAATTTGATGTGTTTGAATACCGTATGAAGAATGAATACGGTGTGGACCTGCGGATGGAAATGCTGCCCTACGAGGAAATTCGCCGCATTGAATACACCGGCGACCTGTCCGATTTGAATCTGGGCAGCGACGCAGAGCTGCTGGAGGATTACCGGGGCAACAGCCTGATGGTGTTCAGTAGCTACTGGGCCATCGATTTCACCTGCCGCCGCAACCCCGGGCTGCAGTGCAGCGAAATCGTGGTGGAAGAAGGTTAATACAAATTACTTTTTAAGATAAGGAGCAACAATTATGGAAAACATCAACGAAGTTCTGCCCGAAGAGGACGAGGTGAACATCCTCACCCTTACCGATGAAAACGGCAACGAAACGGATTTTGAGTATCTGGATGTGGTGGAGTACGATGGCAGCGAGTATCTGATTCTCATGCCCGCCGACGAAGAATCCAGCGAAATCGTCATCCTGCGCATTGAGCCGGTGGATGAGGAGAATGAAAACTACCTGGCGGTGGAAGATGAGGACATCCTGAACGCGGTTTACGAGATTTTCAAGGAGCGTTACAAGGATGTGCTGACCTTTGAGGACTGATATGCAGTTTTCCAGAAGCCAGCTTCTCTTTGGGGAAGAAGCCATGGAGCGCCTGCAAAAAAGCCGGGTGGCGGTATTCGGCATCGGCGGCGTGGGCGGCTACACGGCGGAAGCCCTGGCTCGGGGCGGCGTGGGGGCGCTTGATTTGATTGACAGCGATACGGTGAGCATCACCAATCTCAACCGGCAGTTGCTGGCAACCCACAGTTGCGTGGGGGAATTGAAGGCGGAAGTTGCGAAAAAGCGGCTTTTAGACATCAATCCCAATCTTTCACTCCGTATTTATCCGGTTTTTTACACTCCGGAAACTGCCGGCCAGTTTGACTTCACCCAGTATGATTATGTGGTGGATGCCATCGATACGGTGACGGGGAAGCTGTGCCTGGCTGAGCGGGCCTTCGCCGCAGGCGTGCCCATCATCAGCTGCATGGGCGCAGGCAACAAGCTGGATGCGGCGGCCTTCCGTGTGGCGGACATTTCCAAAACCAGCATCTGCCCGCTGGCGCGGGTGATGCGCAAGGAATTAAAAAAGCGTGGAATAAACCACATGAAGGTGGTCTATTCCACGGAAGAAGCCCTCAAGCCCGTGGGGGCGGAGGAAGAAGCGGCGGCCCTGGGCAAGCGCCAGATTCCCGGCTCCGCTTCCTATATTCCCGGCATTGCAGGTCTGCTTTTGGCCGGAGAGGTCATCCAAGATTTGGTCGGTCGCCGATAACGGTGGTGCCGGCAGGGACGGAACTGGTGACGAAAGCGTTGCCGCCGATGGTGGCACCTGCGCCGATGACGGTGCTGCCGCCCAAAATGGATGCGCTTGCGTAAATCGTCACCCCGTCCTCAATGGTGGGGTGGCGTTTTTTGCCCTTCAGGCTCTGACCGCCCCGGGTGGAGAGGGCGCCCAGGGTCACACCCTGATAAATTTTCACGCCCTTTCCAATCACCGTGGTTTCACCGATGACCACGCCGGTGCCGTGGTCAATGAAGAAGCTGGGGCCAATTTCGGCGGCGGGGTGAATGTCAATGCCGGTGCGGCCGTGGGCGATTTCACTGAACAGCCGGGGCAGGGCCGGGGCGCCCAGCTTGTGCAGGCAGTGGGCCAGCCGGTGCACCATGATGGCATAGTAGCCGGGGTAGGCGGTGATGATTTCCGCTTCGCAGGTGGCGGCAGGGTCGCCTGCCAGAAACGCCTGCAAATCCGATTGCAGCAGGCTGCGGATGTGGGGGATCTCCTGCAAGAAACTCAGGCAGATTCGCTCGCATTCCTCCGGACGGTCGGAAAGCTGGGGAAGCAGAGCGTTCTCCAGCTGGAAGTGGATGTCCGATACCAGCATGGCAATATAGCACTCCAGACTGCCCCGGTGCTCCTCCCGGTAGATGCCGGGAAACAGCAGGTCACGCAGCTTTGCCAGCAGTGCCTTGGCAATGTCCATGGTGGGCCGCCCGGTGGAAACGGTGGTATCGATGGCACGCCCCTGGCGGTAATCCGCCAGCAGGGCATCGGTGATGTTTTTCAGTTCGTTCATGGATATCCCTCCTGATGAGTCATAATCTATTATACGCAGTATCCCGAAAATGGAGGTTTTTATGAGGATAGAGCAGCTGATTGGCGGCACGCCCCTGGTTGGGGTCAGCCCCAATTTATTTCTGAAGTTAGAATACACCAATCTGACCGGTTCTGTCAAGGACAGAGCAGCACTTGGCATGATTTTGGACGGCGAAAGCCGGGGCCTTTTGCACCCCGGTGCCACCATCATCGAGCCCACCTCCGGCAATACCGGAATTGCTCTGGCGGCAATCGGTGCCAGCCGGGGCTACCGGTGCATCATCGTCATGCCCGATTCCATGAGCGCCGAGCGGCAAATGCTGATGCGGGCCTATGGGGCCGAGGTGGTGCTGACGCCGGGAAAGCAGGGTATGGCCGGCGCGGTGGAGCGGGCAAAGGAGCTTGCCGCCCAAATTCCCGGAAGCTGGATTCCGGGCCAGTTTGACAACCCTGCCAATGCCTTGGCTCACTACCGTACTACCGGCCCGGAAATCTGGGAGCAGACAAAGGGAATGGTGGACATTTTCGTGGCAGGCGTGGGCACCGGCGGCACCGTAACCGGCGTGGGCCGATTCCTGAAGGAGCAAAATCCCGCCATCCGCATTGTGGCGGTGGAGCCGGCCAGCAGCCCGCTTTTGTCCCAGGGCCGGGCGGGCGGCCACCGCATTCAGGGCATCGGGGCAAATTTTGTGCCCGGCGTGCTGGACAGGAAGCTGCTGGATGAAGTGGTCACGGTTACCGATGAGGAGGCCCTGACCGCCACCCGGGCGCTGGCACGGGAGCAGGGAATTCTGGCAGGCATTTCCTCTGGCGCGGCCTATTGCGCGGCCCGGAAAATTGCCGACAGCCAGCCGGACAAAAGGGTGGTGACGCTGCTTCCCGACAGCGGTATGCGGTATCTGTCCATGGGCCTGTTTGAGTAAAAAAGGAGATTCTGGCAAAGGAGGGAAAGCCCTCCTTCGCATCCACATAAAGAGAGATGAACACGGTTTTAGAAATTATCATCGCCATTTGGGGCGTTATTTCCGCCCTCTATGCCTTTCGGGGGATATACAGCGCCATTGGTCTTGTGACCACCCGCCGCTTTTCCAAAACGGATAAGCGGTACCGCTACGCCGTGCTGGTGGCGGCACGCAACGAGGAAAAGGTCATCGGCAAGCTGCTTGAAAGCATCCGGCTCCAGGATTATCCCCGGGAACTGGTGGATATTTTCGTGGTGGCGGACAACTGCGACGACAACACGGCATCCGTTGCCCGGGCACACGGGGCCGTCTGCTATGAGCGGCAGGACACCGAGCGCAGAACAAAGGGCTTTGCCCTGCAATTTCTGGTGGAGCGCATCCGGCGGGACTTCGGGCTGGAGCGCTATGACGGCTATTTTCTCTTTGACGCGGACAACCTTTTGAAAAAGGATTACATTTCCCGCATGAACGAGGCTTTTGCGGCGGGGGAGAAGATTGTCACCTCCTACCGCAACACCAAAAATTTTAACGACAACTGGATTGCCGCCTCCTACGGCATCCACTGGCTGCGCACCGTCCGCACGGAACACAGGGCCCGGTCGGTGCTGCGCCTGGCAACCCGGGTGCAGGGAACGGGACTGCTGTTTGCCAGCGAGGTGATTCGGGACGGCTGGAACTACACCAGCCTGACGGAGGACCGGGCGTTTTGCGCTGACGCGGTGGCAAAGGGCTACCGCATCTCCTACAATAACGCGGCAGAATTTTATGATGAACAGCCCACGGATTTGAAAATCGCCATGCGCCAGCGTATCCGCTGGGCCAAGGGCCATTTGCAGGCTCTGACAGAAACCGGCGGCAAGCTGCTTTCCCACATCTTTTACACCGGCGGCGTGGCAAACAGGCAGAGCTCCGACGCATCCGTGCTGCGGAGAATCGGCAATAACCTGCGGCTGCGGTTTATGAGCTTTGATATGCTGACGGTGGTTTTCCCGAAGGCCTTTGCCGGCATGATTTACAGGTGGCTGTGCTTTTTCCTGCGGGCGGGGCTGATTTGCACCACCGGCGCGGTGTTCGGGCTGGAAATCGCGCCGAAGCTGGTGCGGGTGATTTTTGAAGTGTTTGACATTCCGGCTGCGCCCGAAAGCACCGCCGGGGCGGTGGGACTGCTGCTGATATGCACGCTGGGCGCTGTGGCCAGCGCCTGGCTGTCGGGCATGGTGACGGCGGCTTATGTATTTGTGGCAGAGCGCAGGCGCATCCGGGGCGTTTCCTGGTATAAAAAGCTGTGGTTCTGCCTGACTTTCCCCCTGTTTGACATGATGGGAAAAATCGCCACCTGCATTGCCCTGTTCAAAAAGGTGGAGTGGAAGCCCATCCCCCACGATGTGGCGGTGGGCATTGAGCAGATGAAATAAATGGCATCCTTCAAAATAAAATCGGATGCGATACTCGAAAGGAGCGGACATAATGAAGCAAAGCGTTACAAAATCCAAACAAAAACGGCAGATTCTCATTGCCGTTGCCGTGCTGGCTGCGGCAGTGGTGGCAGGCGTGCTGATGCTGCTGTTCACCGGGGACATCACCGTTACCCTGGGGGAGAGCAGCCTGCAGGTGCAGGCTGCCTATTACGGCGGCGTGGAGGTGCCCTATGAGGAATTTGACAGCGTACAGCTGCGGCAGGATTTCGACTTCGGCACCCGGGTGGAGGGCTTCGGCAGCCCCCGGCTGTCGCTGGGTGTTTACAAGAACGGGGAATATGAATATTACAACCTCTATGCCTACACCGGGGCCAAATCCGCTGTGATTCTCACCAGCGGGCAGAAGACCCTAGTGCTGGCTTGCCGCACGGAGGCGGAAACCCAGGCCCTTTATGAGAGCCTGCTGCAGCGCATTGGATAAAGGCAGCAGGGAGGAGCGAAAATGGAAATTTTGAAAGCAATCCTTTTTGGCATTGTGGAAGGCATTACGGAATGGCTGCCGGTGTCTTCCACCGGGCACCTGATTCTGCTGGAGGAGTTTGTACAGCTGGGGGTTTCGGAAGCGTTTTACGAAATGTTCCAGGTGGTCATCCAGCTGGGGGCGATTCTGGCGGTGCTGGTGCTGTTTTTCCACAAGCTGAACCCCTTTTCCGGGCAGAAAACCCCTGCCCAGCGGCAGGATACCTGGACGCTTTGGGGCAGGGTGATTCTGGCGGTGCTGCCGTCGGCAGTGCTGGGGCTGCTGTTTGACGACTGGATGGACGCGCACCTGTATAATTACCGGGTGGTGGCGGTGATGCTGATTGTCTACGGCGTTGCCTTCCTGGTGGCGGAGCGGGGACGCAAGACCGCCAAAATCGGAGATGTTCACCAAATCGACTGCCGGACGGCGGTGCTGATTGGCGCGTTCCAGTGCCTGAGCCTGATTCCCGGCACCTCCCGCTCCGGCGCCACCATTCTGGGAGCGCTGCTGCTGGGGGTCAGCCGCCCGGCGGGTGCGGAGTTCTCCTTTTTCCTGGCTATCCCCACCATGGTGGGGGCCAGCGGCCTGAAGCTGCTGAAGTTTTTGATGGAGGGCAATGTGCCCACCGGGAATGAAATGATGATTCTGCTCATTGGGTGCCTGGTCAGCTTCCTGGTGAGCCTGCTGGTGATTAAAACCCTGATGGAATATGTGCGGCGGCACAGCTTTGCCGTGTTCGGCGTTTACCGAATCATCCTGGGCGCGGCGGTGCTGCTGTATTTTGCATTGCGGGGATAAGGGAAAGACCTCAAAAACAGGTAACAGGCACAACAGTTTGCGCTGCTGTGCCTGTTCTTGCGTTTTTGGCTACCGTATGATATGATGTAAATACACTGAACGGGAAAAGAAAAGGAGGCCGTAATATGAGCAGAATCAAGACATTCAATCTTTATCAAAAAGCTGTTTTACTTCTGATGATTGCCATGGTACTGGTATTTGCCGTGCTGTATTATTTGACAATCTCACGGGTTGGTTTTGCGTTTAAGGGTGAAATTTTTGTCCCGACTGCGGAAAACGGAACGACCGTTTATTCCTGTAAACTCATGGGAGAGCAGGCAAGTTTTACGGTATCTGCGGATAAGACCGTTGTATTTCAATATGGCAGTAAAACCTATGGCCCGTACACAGTCAAAGAGGATGCTACGGCAATCCCAAAGGGTGAAGCAGGAGCAGGGCGTATGACCGGCATAGAGCTTCGTCAGGGAGATGAAATTCTGTTCCGTGGGGGTATTCTGAAATCGGGTGGTACCTGGTGGCTGTACAATGAAGACGGTACCTTAGACAATTTTAGCATTTCTTATGTGGCCGGCGACGGAATTGAGAGAGATGAAAACGGGAATATCATAGATCCTGTGGAGCCGTCCGTAACGACCGTTTTGGAGCTGATGAGCGGCCCCGAGCTGACCCATAAGGGCGATAAGGGCGAATGGTTCGCCTGGTTTGGTGCGGTGTTTGTTTGCGTGATCAATGCTTTCACCATATTCTTTGCCGATGAGCTGTTTCGCTGGGATTTGGCGTTCCGAATTCGTAATGCAGACTATGCTGAGCCGTCCGACTGGGAAATTGCAGGCCGCTATATCGGCTGGACAGGCATGACAATCATTGCATTGGTGATTTTTATAATAGGAATTCGGTGATGAAAACCGTATTTTAAGGCCGCGGCTGAAAGCCGCGGCCTTAAAATTATTCCTTGATGTTGATGGCGATGTGCACATCGTCCAGCTGCTTCTGGTCTACATAGCTGGGCGCGTCCATCATCAGATCCTGGGCGTTTTTGTTCATGGGGAAGGTGATGACCTCCCGGATGGACTCCTCGCCGGTGAGGATCATCACGATGCGGTCAATGCCGGGGGCGGCACCAGCGTGGGGAGGTGCGCCGTAGGTAAAGGCGTTGTACATGGCGGGGAACTTGGCTTTCACATTTTCCTCGCCCAGACCCACCATCTGGAAGGCCTTGACCATGATTTCCGGGTCGTGGTTCCGCACAGCACCGGAGGCGGTTTCGTAGCCGTTGCAAACCATGTCATACTGGTTGGCGTTGATTTTCAGCAGCTCTTCCACATTGCCCTCGGCCTTTTCCAGCGCTTCCAGACCACCCTGGGGCATGGAGAAGGGGTTGTGGCAGAATTCCAGCTGGCCGGATTCCTCACCCAGTTCGTACATGGGGAAGTCCACAATCCAGCAGAACGCGTACTGCTCCTCGTCAAAGTGACCGGGAACACGCTTGCCCAGCATGGTGCGGATAACGCCGGCGGTTTTCTGCGCCGCGGCCTTCTTTCCGGCAGCCATGCACACGAAAGAGCCGGGCTTCAGCCCCAGCTTTTCCACAAAGGCATCCTTGCAGTCGGCCAGGAACTTGGAAATGCCGCCGGTCAGCTCGCCATTTTCGTCCACCTTGACCCAGCAGGCTTTGTTGCCGGTCTGCACTTCCACATCGGCCAGCAGCTTGTCAATCCACTTGCGGGCCTGGTTGAAGTCGTGAACCACCACCGCCTTGACGGTGGCGCTTTCAAAGGGGCCAAAGCCGCAGCCCTGCACGGTTTCGGAGATGTCCTGCACCTCCAGGTCAATGCGCAGGTCGGGCTTGTCGGAGCCGTAACGCTCCATGGCATCATTGAAGCTGATGCGGGGAAAGGGAGCGGGGGTAATCCGCTTGTACTTGCCCAGCTTGGTAAACAGGGGCACCATCACCTCTTCCAGCGTGGACAGCACATCATCCTGGGTGGCGAAAGCCATTTCCATATCCAGCTGGTAGAACTCGCCGGGGGTGCGGTCAGCACGGGCGTCCTCGTCCCGGAAGCAGGGGGCAATCTGGAAATACTTATCAAAGCCGGAGGTCATCAGCAGCTGCTTGAACTGCTGGGGTGCCTGGGGCAGGGCGTAGAACTTGCCGGGGTGGTTCCGGGCGGGCACCAGATAGTCACGGGCACCCTCCGGGGAGGAAGCGGTGAGAATGGGGGTGGTGATTTCCAGGAAGCCCTTTTCCGTCATCAGGCGGCGGATTTCCGCCACGGTCTGGCAGCGCAGAATGATGTTCTGCTTCACGGCGGGGTTCCGCAGGTCCAGGTAACGGTACTTCAGGCGGGTATTTTCGTCGGCATCCCGGGATTTGTTGATTTCAAAGGGAAGCTGGTTGTGGATGCACTTGCCCAGCACCTTGATTTCAGTGGGAACCACCTCGATTTCGCCGGTGGGCTGCTTGGGATTCTTGCTTTCCCGCTCCCGGACAACGCCGGTGACAGAAATGGTGGATTCCTTGTTGATGGGCTTGACCAGCTTCATCATTTCTTCGGTTTCCACCACCACCTGGGTGGTGCCGTAATAGTCCCGCAGCACGAGGAAAGCAAAATTGGAGCCGACTTCCCGGACATTTTCCAGCCAGCCGACAATGGTCACATTTTTGCCTGCGTCGGAAAGCCGCAGCTCGCCGCAGGTATGAGTTCTGGATTGACGCATAAAATGAGTCCCCTCTCCTTAAAATTCTTCCAGTATTTTCGCACATAATCTGTCAAAAGTCAATTCTCTTCTTTGTAAAAGGGTAAAAAATGTTCCCGTCTTCGCCGAATATTTCCTCTGGAAAAAAGGACAGGCTTATGATATAATAAGCCGAATGTTTTACGGAAGGATGGATGCTTATGCTGCCCGAGGCTTTTTTGAAGCGAATGGAACAACAGTTGGGGGAGGAATACCCGGATTATCTGGCCTCTCTGGAGCGGCCCCGGGCAGTGGCGCTGCGGTTTAACCCGCTGAAAGGGGAGCGCCCGGCACTGCCTTTTGTCAAAGAGCCGGTGCCCTGGGAGCCGGAGGGCTTTTATTATGACCCGGAAGCCCGGCCCGGCCTGCATCCTTATCACGAAGCCGGGGTATACTACCTGCAGGAGGCCAGCGCCATGGCACCGGTGGCGCTGCTGGGCGTGCAGCCCGGCGAGCGGGTGTGCGACCTGTGCGCCGCTCCCGGCGGCAAGTCCACCCAGATTGCGTCTTATTTGCGGGGGCAGGGAATGCTGCTGTGCAACGAAATCCATCCGGCACGGGCTAAAATTCTGGCCCGGAATGTGGAGCGGCTGGGCATTGCCAATGCCCTTGTCACCAATGAGCATCCGGAGAATCTGGCCTTCCGGCTGCCCGGCTTCTTTGACCGGGTGCTGGTGGATGCGCCCTGCTCCGGCGAGGGAATGTTCCGCAAGGAAGAAGCGGCGGTGACGGACTGGAGCCAGGAAACGGTGGAGATGTGCGCCCGCCGACAGCGAGAAATTCTCCATTCCGCTGCCAAACTGCTGCGCCCCGGCGGACGACTGGTTTATTCCACCTGCACCTTTTCCCCCGAGGAAAATGAGCAGACGGTGGCCGCGTTTTTGCAGGAGCATCCGGATTTTGTGCCGGAGCAGATTGCAGCACCCTGGTTTGCGCCGGGGGAGAACGGCTCTTTCCGACTGTGGCCCCACAAGCTGCTGGGCGAGGGACATTTTCTGGCGGTGCTGCGTAAACTGGGGCAGCAGGAGCCGGAGGGCAGCCTCTGCCCGGCGGAAAAGCTGCCCCGTCAGTGGCTGGATTTTGCCGGAGAGCTGGGCATTTCTCTGCCGGAGGGCAAGGCCCTTACCTTCGGCAGCAGCCTCTATTGGGCACCGCCGGAGCTGCCGCCGCTGCGGGGGCTGAAGGTGCTTCGCCCCGGCCTGGAGCTGGGAGAAGTGAAAAAAGACCGCCTGGAACCGGCCCATGCCCTGGCACTGTGGCTGAAAGATTGCGACCGGAAAATTTCTCTCCCGGCGGACAGCAGCGAAATCAAAGCCTATCTTCACGGCGAGGTAATTCCCGCCGACTGCAAGGGCTGGTGCCTGGTGCAGGTGGACGGTTACGGCATCGGCTGGGGCAAGGGCGACGGCCGGGTTTTGAAAAATCACTATCCCAAGGGGCTGCGGCGATAATGTGGGTTATCTTTCGGAAAAACGGAAATAATACTTTACATAATTTTTTCGCTGTGCTATAATTTACGGTGGAAACCATCCCTTTAATGCTGATTACAAGGAGTGATTCATCCTTGGCGAGATATGAAATTGTTGGCGGCACCCCTCTGCGGGGGGAGGTCACCATCAGCGGCGCGAAGAACGCCGCTGTTGCCATCATTCCGGCATCTCTGCTGGTTGACGGCGTATCCAGAATTGAAAATGTGCCGGACATCTCTGATGTCCGCATCCTGCTTGCCATTTTGGAGGATATGGGTGCGGTCATCACCTATCCCGAGCCGGGTGTGGTGGTGATTGACAGCACCGTGGTTTATGATAAAGCGCCGGATACTGCCCTGGTCAAGAAAATGCGGGCCAGCTACTATCTCATGGGTTCTCTGCTGGGGCGCAAGGGCCGGTGCCATGTGGCGCTGCCCGGCGGCTGCAATTTTGCCGCCCGTCCCATTGACCAGCACATCAAGGGCTTCCGCGCCCTGGGTGCCCGGGTGGAGGAGACGGAGAGCTATGTTGCCATGGAGCCGGGGAAAGACGGTCTGCAGGGCAGCCGGGTCAGTCTGGATATGGCCTCGGTGGGTGCCACAGCCAATATTATGATGGCGGCGGTGCTGATGCCTGGCATGACGGTGATTGAAAACGCCGCCAAGGAGCCCCACATCGTTGACCTTGCCAACTACCTCAACACCATGGGTGCCAATGTGTCCGGCGCCGGTACGGATACGGTGAAAATCCGCGGCGTGGAACGGTTGACCGGTGGCACCTATGCTATCATCCCCGACCAGATTGAGGCGGGGACCTATATTGCTGCGGCAGCCATCACCGGCGGCGATGTGCTGGTGAAGAATGTGATTCCCAAGCACATGGAGTGCATCACCATCAAGCTGGAGGAAATGGGGGCAGAGGTGGAGGAATTTGACGATTCCATCCGCATCCGCAACAACCAGCGGCTGTATGCCACCACCGTCAAGACCCGGCCCTATCCCGGCTTTCCTACGGATATGCAGGCGCAGATTTGCGTGTGCATGACCCTGGCCGACGGCATCAGCCGCCTGACGGAGAGCGTGTATGAAACCCGGTTCTTCGGCTACTGCGCGGAGCTGGAGAGCATGGGGGCGAAAATTGAAATCAACGGCAAAACCGCCACCATCACCGGCCGGGAACGGCTCAAGGGGAACACCGTCATTGCCCGGGACCTGCGGGCAGGCGCGGCGTTGGTGATTGCGGGTCTGGTGGCCGACGGCACCACCCGGGTGGAGAATATCCACTATATCGAGCGGGGTTATGAAAATCTGGTGGAAAAGCTGACGGCGCTGGGCGCCAACATCCGCCGGGTAGAGGATTAAAAAAGGCGTGAATTCCAAAGAATGCACGCCTTTGCTGCTAAAAATGGACTTCCTTTCGGAAGTCCATTTTTGATGGGAAAAATCAGGCCTTGCCGGCGCAGCCCAGAACATCCACCAGCTTGTGGCGAACCAGTTCCTTGATGTTGGCACGGGCGGGCTTCAGGTACTCGCGGGGGTCGAACTTGTCGGGATGCTCGGCGAAGAACTTGCGGATGGTGCCGGTCATGGCAAGTCTCAGGTCGGAGTCGATGTTGATCTTGCACACAGCCAGCTCAGCAGCGTGACGCAGCTGCTCCTCGGGCACGCCGATGGCGCCGGGCATGTTGCCGCCGTAAGCGTTGACCATGTCCACATACTCCTGGGGAACGGAAGAAGAACCGTGCAGGACGATGGGGAAACCGGGCAGCTTCTCGATGATGGACTCCAGAATGTCAAAGCGCAGCTGGGGGTTGGTGCCGGGCTTGAACTTGTAAGCGCCGTGGGAAGTGCCGATGGCGATGGCCAGGCTGTCGCAGCCGGTGCGGGCAACGAACTCTTCCACTTCCTCGGGACGGGTGTAGTGCGCCTTGTCGGCCTCCACGCTGACCTCGTCCTCAACGCCGGCCAGAGCGCCCAGCTCAGCCTCAACCACAACACCGTGGTCATGGGCGTACTCGACGACCTTCTTGGTGATTTCGATGTTCTCATCGAAGGGCTTGGAGGAAGCGTCGATCATGACGGAGGTAAAGCCGCCGTCGATGCAGGACTTGCAGGTTTCAAAGCTGTCGCCGTGGTCCAGGTGCAGAGCGATGGGAATTTCGGGGCACTCAATCACAGCAGCCTCCACCAGCTTCACCAGGTAAGTATGGTTGGCGTAAGCGCGGGCACCCTTGGAAACCTGCAGGATGACAGGAGCCTTCTCCTCCCGGCAGGCCTCGGTGATGGCCTGAACGATTTCCATGTTGTTGACGTTGAAAGCGCCGATGGCGTAGCCGCCGTCGTAAGCCTTCTTGAACATCTCGGTAGTAGTAACAAGAGCCATTGGAATCAATCCTTTCTAAATTCAGCGGGGAAACCCGCATTTTTACAAATCCTATTATAGCACAGTTTTTCATCTTTTCAACACAAATGTTTTTTCATAAAAAATTATATGGGAAATCAACAGTTTCCTCTTTTGTTTTTTGGCGCATTTTGTGAGAAAAATAATAGAAATACCTATTTACCTTTGCTGGAAAATGCGGTATAATTACCGATGGAATATATTACTGCAATCAACTGCAAGGAGTGTTTTACTATGAAAATTTCCCCGCTTCAGCTGGCAAGATACCAGTACAGCCCTAAGCTGCCCGGTATGCTGCGCAACGGCATCGCCGAGATCTCCGTCCGCAACGGCGGCGCTACCCAGTCCGTCGCTGACCAGGAGAAGATCGCTGCCCAGTTCCCCAACACCTACGGCAAGAACGAGATCATCTTCGAGAAGGGTGTCAACACCTCCGAGGCCCGCAAGCTCACCGTCGGCGTCATCCTGTCCGGCGGCCAGGCTCCCGGCGGCCACAACGTCATCTCCGGCCTGTACGACTCCCTGAAGGCCATCAACCCCGAGAACGTCCTGATCGGCTTCAAGGGCGGCCCCTCC
>JBGVGH010000109.1:0-9455 GCA_045121575.1 Faecousia sp. | reverse complement strand
CGCCCGCAGGAAATTGGCATATCCATGATTGCCGGGGGCAATCATACAAATAAAACATCATGCCTTTGCCGGGCATTTCCTGCGGAAATGCCATCCGCGGAGCGGATAAATGTCATCCTGCGCGCTCCGGCGCTACAACTCGAGCGCTCCCTTGTAGGGCGGAGCATTCCGCTGTTGCCATCCGTACATCAGAAATCAGGCGCGTTTCGGCTGCGTATGACGGCCGGCGGCTTCAAATAGAAGGAGTACCAAATGGAAGAAATTTTGATTGAAAATACCCCGGAGGAGCCGGTTTCCCAGCCACCCCAGAAGGTGGAGGTGGTGGACATCCAGTTCCGTCCCGGCCAGAAAATCTACTTTTTTGACCCCGACGGCACCCGGTTTGCCATCGGCGACCATGTGATTATCGACACCGCCCGTGGCCCGGAATACGGCATCTGCGCCGGCGGCAACCACATGGTGGGGGCTTCCGAGGTGGTGCAGCCCCTGCGCCGGGTTCTGCGCCGGGCCACTGCCCAGGACGAGAAAATCATGGAGGAAAACCGGGCCAAGGAGAAGAAGGCCTACGAGGTTTGCCTGCAAAAAATCGCCGACCACGGCCTGGATATGCAGCTGGTCAGCGCCGAATGCGCCTTTGACGGCAGCAAAATCCTGTTTTTCTTCACCGCTGACGAGCGGGTGGATTTCCGGGAACTGGTGAAAAATCTGGCTTCGGTGTTTCATACCCGCATTGAACTGCGGCAAATCGGCGTGCGGGACAAGGCCAAGATGGTGGGGGGCCTTGGCATCTGCGGACGGCCGTTCTGCTGCGCAAGCTTTTTGGATGATTTCCAGCCTGTGTCCATCAAAATGGCCAAGACCCAGAGCCTGAGCCTGAACCCCACCAAAATTTCCGGCACCTGCGGGCGGCTGATGTGCTGCCTGAAATATGAGCAGGAGGCCTATGAGGATTTGCTGCGCCGCACCCCCAAGGAGGAATCCTATGTGGACACTCCGGAGGGCCGGGGCGTGGTGACGGAGGTGAGCCTGCTGCGCCAGCGGGTCAAGGTGCGGCTGGACGAAAATCCCGAAACGGTGAAGGAATTTCTGGTGGAGGAAATTGCGGTCTGGCGCAACGGCAAGGCCAAAAAGACCGACGCCCCCATCCCGGAGGATTGGGCCCCCGTTTCCGGCGGCGGCAAGCGAACCCGGCGTCTGGAAAAGACGGAGCCGGAGCAGACCCTGGAGCCCATTCGCTTCCGCTACCGCCAGGAGGCGGTGGTGGAGGAGCCGGCGGAGGAAAAGAAGCCTGCTGAAAATGCCGAGCCCAAAAAATCCCGCCGCCACCGGGGCAATAAGCCCCGCCAGGAGGGAAAGCCTGCCCAAACAGAGCCTGCGGCTCAGGAAAAGCCCCGGCAGGACAAGCCCAAAAAGGAGCGCCCCCAGCAGCCGGAGAAGGCGGCGAAGCCCGCTCCTGCGGAAAAGGCCGCCCCGGAGGGAGAAAAGAGCAAAAATTCCAATAATCGGCACCGCAATTACCGCCACCGCCGGCCCAAAAATCCCGGCCAGGGCAAGAGTGAATAACAAAACGGCACATTTCCTCCGCTTTTTTGGGGGGAATGTGCCGTTCTTTTTCAATTAGGAATTAGGAGTTAGGAGTTAGGAGTTAGGAGTTATCAGTTATCAGTTATCAGTTATCAGTTATCAGTTGGGGGCTGTTTCCTTACACAGCCGGAAGGCAAACTCCGTCAGGAAAATCATGCCGCCCAGACACAATAGCAGCACCGGCGGCAGCAGGCGCATGGAAATATGCTCTGCCAGCAGGCCGAACAGGGGCGGCATCAGGGTGGAGCCGGTGTAGGCGAAGGCCATCTGAATGCCGATAATGGCCTGAGAATTTTCCGGGCCGAAGGCGGTGGGGGTGCTGTGGATGATGGAGGGGTAGATGGGAGCGCAGCCCAGCCCCACCAGTAAAAATCCCCCGAACCAAACCAAATCGGAATCCACCGGCAGCAGCAGGCACGCTACGCCCAGCAGTGCCACCGCTGTGCCCAGCCGAATCATGTTCCGGTCTCCCAGCCGGGGGGCCAGGAAGCCGGAAACAAACCGTCCCGCCGTGATGCCCAGATAGCACAATCCTCCCAGTGCGGCGGCGGTTTCCGTGGGAATGTGCTGCACCGTGACCAGATACGAGCTGGCCCAGTACATCACCGTGGATTCGGTGGCGCAGTAGAAGAAAAAGCCCAGCAGCATGGGCAGCACGCCCCGGATTTTCAGCGCCCCATGCACCCCCAGAGGCTTTTCCTGCCGGGATTGCTGGGTGGGTTTTTGATGGATGTTCCAGACGGGGGCGGTCAGCAGCAGAATGATGCCGATGGCGATTTGCAGCACCGCCACCAGAAAATAGCCCCGGTGCCAGTCGGCGTGGCGCAGGGCGTAGCTCATCAAAGAGGGGCTGATGATGGTGCCCACGCCCCAGAAGCAGTGCAGCCAGCTCATGTGCCGGGCGTTGTAGTGCAGCGCCACATAGTTGTTCAGCGCCGCGTCAATGGCGCCGGCGCCCAGGCCATAGGGCAGTGCCCACAGCAGAAGATGCCAGTATTGGGTGGAGGAGGCGTAGCCCAGCAGGGCCAGAGCGGTGAGAAATACGCTGGAAATGGTTACATTCCGGGTGCCGAACCGGTGCACCAGCCGCTCCGACAGCAGGCTGGAGCAGATGGTGCACACAGATACGGTCATGGTCACGGCGCCCATGGCGCTCATGCTCACACCCATGGCGGGATAAATGGTGGGCCAGGCGGCTCCCAGCAGGGAGTCCGGCAGGCCCAGACTGATGAAAGCCAGATAAATCAGAGAAAGAAGCAGAAGATACATATTTTTTGTCCGTTCTGTTTGAATTAGGAGTTAGGAATTAGGAGTTAGGAGTTGATAGTTGACAGTGGGCAGTAGTCAGTAGGGGCGGTAAAATAGAATTCAAAATTCTGAATTAAGAATTACGAATTATTTCAGTAGGGGCGGCATACATGCCGCCCGCCCCCTTCCCCGGCTGAAGGACTTGCGGGCGACCGCAGGTCGCCCCTACGGATTCTATGGAAACTTCCCGCAGACTTTCGTAGGGGCGATTTGTAATCGCCCGGGCATTTCCACGGGAAATGCCATCCGCAAAGCGGATAAATGCAGCTAGCGGGCATGGATTTTGCGGGGCGCAATCAAAAAACACCGTAGGGGCACCCGTCCTCGGGTGCCCAAAATCCCGTGCGGGCCAAAGGAACTCAGGAAATCAAATCCAGGGTTTGCATTATGCCGTTTTCAATTTCATACCGGGTGTCGGTGCCGGGGGCGAGGAACACCAGATAGATGCGCTTATTTTCCATCTGAACTTTGTCCCAGGCGATTTGGGCGTCGCTGGGGGCAATATCCTCCAGATACAGCCGGCAGTTTTCGTCCGGCAGGACATAGCTGGGGTCGCTGCTGGAAAAAGACAGGGCAAACTGCTCGGTGCGGCAGGCGGCAATGATTTTCTCCGCCGCGTCCTGCAGCGCCTGGGCCTTGTCCCCGTTGAACACGATGGAATCCGTGTCCGGGAAGCAGAAATTTTGCAGCACCACCTCGTCAATGCCCAGATTGCGCAGCTCCCGGATGATTTGGATGAGATAATTCTGCACCTTTTCATTGGCGGGATTCAGCCAGTAGCCAAGGCCGTAAGTCCCCCGGTCGGAGTAGAGCGCGCCGTTTGCCAGCGGCAGACCCACTGCGGGGTCGTGGTAGGCATAGTCAAAGTCCCGCAGGGTGGAAATCCGGGCAATCACATACAGGTCGCTGTCTGTCAGCCAGGAGAGGAAAGCGCGCATTTTCTCCATGTCGTAGCTGCCGGAGGTGGTCAGGCCCACGCCGCTGGGATAGTAAAAGTAGCCTCGATAGCCCTTCAAATCCAGCATCACCGGGGTTCCGGCGGGCAAATTTTCCAGGAAGCTCTGCACCGCGGCGGGATTTTTCATCAAATCCTGGGGGTCCAGATAATAGCCGCTGAGCTGACTCAGCCCCTCCTGATAGGGGGAGTCGTCAAAAATGATGGGCACCGACGGCACCGGCTCCGGGGTCTGGGGAATTTGCGCCGGGGGCGTGGCAGCGTGGTGAAATTCCAGCTTCACTCCTTCATCGGTGTACACCACGAACCGCCGCAGCCACAAAAGCAGGCAAAATAGCACAACCACCGCCACAATGCCCGCTGTCAGCGCCGCCACACCTGCCCGGCGCAGCCGCTGCCGGGCGCGATAGGAAATGGCCATGCTCAGCTCCTTTCCGCTTCCACGCAGCGCCAGTCCTCCTGCTCATGGACGGCGGTGATGGTAAGCCCCGCCTTTTGAAGCGCGGCGGTCACATCGCCCAGACGGCTTTCCAGAATGCCGGAGCAGATGAGTTTGGTTTCCTTTGCCATGAACTGGGGCAGGGTGGGGGCGAGGCCGATAATCACATCCGCCACAATATTCACCAGCACCAAATCATAATGGGACTGGCAAAGCTTATCCATCATTTTCCGGTCGGTGGTCACATTTCCCGTCAGCGCGGTAAAGGCCGGGGCGGCAAAGCCGTTGTAGGCGGCGTTTTCCCGGGCGATGTCCTCGGCCTTGGGGTCGATGTCCACGCCTACGGCCCGGTCTGCCCCCAGCCGCAGGGCGGCGATGGAGAGAATGCCGCTGCCGCTGCCCAAATCCAGGCAGGAAAAGCCGGGGCGCACCGTGTCCTCCATGGCGGCCAGCACCATCTGGGTGGAGGCGTGGGCACCGGTGCCGAAGGTCAGGCCGGGGTCGAGAATGATGGGCGTTCTGCCGCCGTCATAGCTGCCGGATAGCCAGTAGGGCAGCACCACCAGATTGCGCCCGGCCTCCTGGGGCGGGTAATTGTCCTTCCAGCTTTCCTCCCAGTCGGTGTCGGGCAGGGGCTTTTCCGTCAGCTCCAGAGCGCCCAGGGCGCTGTTTTGCCGCAGGTCAGACAGTAGGGCCTCCAGACGCTGATACCCTGCGGTGTCGCTCTGCTCCAGATACAGCCGGATGCAGGACAGCCCCTGCAATTTTTGCTGGAGTTTTTCGTCAATATAGTCCCAATAAGCGGTGTTTTCTTCCAGAAATTCTTCAAATTCCTGCTGGTCCTCCAGCACGAAATCCGCAAAGCCGCCGGCGGTGAGCCGGGCGGCAACCTCCTCCACGCTGCCGGGCAGGGTGGAAATCGTCATTTCAAGCCAGGCCATGTTGTCCTCCTTGCATTGTTAGTTGACAGTTATCAGTTATCAGTTATCAGTTATCAATAGGGCCGACTCTATGCCGCCTGCGGGCGACCACAGGTCGCCCCTACGGATTCTATGGAAAGTTAGTCGCAGGCCCTTTTCGTAGGGGCGATTTGCAATCGCCCGGGCATTTCCCGTGGAAATGCCATCCGCGAAAGCGGATAGTGCCAGCATTCATTGTCATCCTGAGCGGAGCGTCAGCGGAGTCGAAGGATCTCATGAGGAAAGGTAGAGATTCTTCGACTCACTTCGTTCGCTCAGAATGACAAAACTTTTGTACCCCTACTGATAACTGGCAACTGCCAACTGATAACTGTTCGGTTGTTTCTTTCATTGTACCGCAAACCGTGGGCGGTTGCAAGGGCGGATTTTTCGGATTGCTATTTTCCGACCGCTGATATATAATAAAGCCAAAGATTCCATTTTTGAAGGAGAAATCCATGTACCAATCCCTTGAACTTTCTCCCGGCGTGACGCTGCGGTATCTGCCCAGCAGCCGCTTCAAGCAGAGCCTGCTTTCCGTCCAGTTCCTGCGCCCTATGTGCCGGGATGAGGCGGCGAAAAATGCCCTGCTGCCGGAAATTTTGCTGCGGGGCTGCCGTGAATACCCCGATTTGCGGCAAATCACCCTGCATCTGGACGATTTGTACGGCGCTGCCGTGGCACCCCAGGTGCGCCGGGTGGGTGATTACCAGTCTGTCGGGCTGGCCTGCGGCTTTATGGAGGACCGGTTCGCCCTGCCGGGGGATGAAATCCTGGCTCCCATGGTTTCCTTCCTGGGCCAGCTTCTGCTGGAGCCGCTGACGGAGGGGGAGGGCTTCTGCCGGGCGTACATCCGCAGTGAAAAGAAAAATATGATTTCCGCCCTGGAGGCCAGCCGCAATGACAAGCAGGCCTATGCCATGGAAAAACTGCTGAAAACCATGTGCCGGGGGGATTCCTACGGCGTGCCCCGGCTGGGAACCATCTCCCAGGTGAAGAAAATCACCGCCCCGGGGCTGTATGACCATTACCAAAAGGTGCTGCGGGAAAGCCCGGTGGAAATTTTCTATGTAGGCCCGGCTGAAATGGACAGGGTGGCGTCGCTCCTGCGGCCCATGTTTGAATCCCTGGACCGACAGGTAGCGGCGCTGCCGCCCCAAAAGCCTTTTACCCCCGGCAAGCCGGGACAGCGGGAGGAAATCATGGACATCAGCCAGGCCAAGATGGCGCTGGGCTTTTACACCCCCATCACCAACCGAAGCCCCCGCTTTGCGGCCATGCGGCTGCTGAATCTCATCTTTGGCGGGGGAATGTCCAGCAAGCTGTTTTCCAAGGTGCGGGAGGAGATGGGACTTTGCTACTCCATCGGTTCGGCCTATTACGACAGCAAGGGCATCCTCACCGTCCACGCCGGGGTGGAGAGCAGCCGCTGTGAAGAAGCCAAACAGGCCATTTTGCAGCAGCTGGAAGCCTGCCGGCGGGGCGAAATTACCCAGCAGGAGTTGGAGCAGGCCAAGCAGGCCCTGCTTTCCGGCCTGCGGGCGGTGTATGACAGCCCCGGCGCCATGGAAAACTATTTTTCCGCCGCCGCCATCAGCGGCCGGGAGCGCAGCCCGGAGCAGTACGCCGCAGAGGTGGAGCAGGCCACCCTTTCCGATGTGGTGGAGGCTGCCGCCACGGTGCAGCTGCACAGCAGCTTCTTCCTGAAAGGAGCGCACCATGAATAAGACCTATTACGAAGCTCTGGATGAAACCCTGTATTCGGAAATCCTGCCCAATGGATTGCAGGTTTTTGTGGATAAAAGACCGGGATTTTCCAAGAAAATGTGCTATTTTGCCACGGATTTCGGCGCGGTGCACCGCAGCTTCACCTTTGAGGGGCAGCACCACACCGTCCCCGCCGGGGTGGCTCATTTTCTGGAGCATAAGCTCTTTGACCTGCCGGGCCGGGATGTGAGCGGCGAATTTTCGGCCCTGGGTGCATCGGTCAACGCCTTTACCAGCTATGATTTGACCGCCTACTATTTTTCCTGCACCCGGAATTTTGAAAAATGCCTGCGCCAGCTACTGGAATTTGTGTCTGTTCCCTATTTTACGGCGGAAACGGTGGAAAAGGAAAGACCCATCATCGGCCAGGAAATCGATATGTGCGCCGACGAGCCGGGCACCCGGGGCTTTGAAAACCTGATGGGGGCGCTGTACCGCCGCCATCCCATCCGGGAGCCGATTCTGGGCACCCGGGAATCCATCGGCAAAATCACCCCGGACATTCTGCATCTGTGCCACCGGGCGTTTTACAGCCCCGCCAATATGATTCTGTGCGTGGTGGGAGATGTGGAGCCGGAGGAAGTTTCCACCATCGCCCGGCAGGTGCTGGGGGACGAACGCCGCCCGGTGGGGGAGAAAGACCCCTGGCCGGCGGAGGAGGAAAGCTGCTTTGCGCCCCGGACGGAGGAAAATATGGAGGTGGCCATGCCCCAGTTCTCCCTGGCATTCAAGGCCAGCTGCCCCGAAAAGGGCGAGCCGGCCATCCGCCGGGAGTTTGTGGGCGATTTGGCGGCGGAGGCCCTGTTTGGGGAATCTTCGCCCCTGTATATGGAATTGTATGAGCAGGGCCTGATTGACACCTCCTTTGGCGGCGGCTTTGAAGCCACCGACGGCTGCGCCTTCCTCACCTGCGGCGGCGACAGCGACGCGCCGGAACAGGTGCAGCGTGCCATTTTGCAGCGGGCGCAGGTGCTTGCCCAAGAGGGGCTGGAGGAAGCGGATTTTCTGCGGATGAAGCGAAGCGCCATGGGCCGCCGCATCCGGGATTTGGACAGCTTCGACGGCACCTGCTTCCGCCTTTGCGCCTATGCCATGTCGGAATTTGACTATTTCCGCTTCCCGCAGCTCTACGACAGCATCGAAGCGGCGGAAATTCAGGAATTTTTGCAGCAGGTGGTGCGGCCCCAGGTGTGCAGCCTGTCCGTTATCTATCCCATGAAGGAGGAAAAAATATGAATCCCAGCGATTACACCGCCATTTCCCTGTTCGGCATCCAGATGAATCCCCCCAGAAGTTTGGAAATCGGGCCTCTGAGCATTCATTTTTACGGCATCATCATCGCCTTTGGCCTGTGCCTGGCGGTGGTTTACGGCATGAAGCGGTGCCGTGCGTTTGGTTTCAGCTCTGACGATTTGACCGACGGCGTGCTGTGCATTGTGCCCTTTGCCATTTTGTGCGCCCGGCTGTATTACTGCATTTTTGATTGGGATTCCTATAAAAATAATCCCATCTCCATCCTCTACATCTGGCAGGGGGGCCTTGCCATCTACGGCGGCGTTATTGGCGCGGTGATTGGAGTTCTGGTGTTCTGCCGGGTGAAGAAAATCCACTTCGGTGCGGTGATGGATGTGGTGGCGCTGGGCTTCCTCATCGGCCAGTCCATCGGCCGCTGGGGCAATTTCTTCAACCGGGAAGCCTTCGGCGCCGCCACCGACGCCTTTACCAAAATGGGCCTGTTCAACCAGTGGACTCAGAGCTGGGAATATTACCACCCCACCTTCCTGTATGAATCTTTGTGGAATGCCGCCGGATTTGTGCTGCTGCACTTTTTGTCCAAAAAGCGGCAGTATGACGGGCAGATTGCCCTGGGCTACGCCGCCTGGTACGGCCTGGGCCGCACCTTCATCGAGGGACTGCGGGTGGACAGCCTGTATCTGGGCAGCTTCCGGGTCAGCCAGCTGCTGGCGGCGGTGAGCTGCTTTGCCGCTTCCGCGGTGCTGCTGTATATGGCTTTCCGGAAGCACGACCCCATGAAAATGCAGGTCAATCTGGCTGAAAAGAAAGAGGAATAATGCCAAAAGGGAGGGCCGCGGCCCTCCCCGTTGCTTTCTCCCCCGTGAGAAAGCCGATAAGCGGGGGGTCATAATCAGGCATTGTAGGGCAAAGGCATGCCTTTGCCGACCGGTAGCAATTATTAGAGCGGTGAGAAAGAACAAACGCGGCGGCGAGGGCATGCCCTCGCCCTACAATAATTATATCTTCTGTGTTTTTAGTTCGGCAGCTTTTGGGAGAAAAAACGATGGATATTCCAGCCAATCGGGCTTAAAACCAGCCACAGCAGGCTGTAGAGCAGGCAAACCTGCCCCTGAAAATTGGGCTTTAAATCCCGGTAGTCCCACACTTCATAGCGGCGGTTCACCAGCAGCCCCGTCACCAGCTCGCC
>JBGVGH010000108.1:0-2541 GCA_045121575.1 Faecousia sp. | reverse complement strand
AAAAGGCGCTGCAAAAGCTGCGGGAATTTATGGGATAGGGGCTTTATCTTTTCGACATTTTATGCTAAAATAAACGCATCTTTGAAATGAACAGGTGCAGCTATGACAGTCGAAATGAACGAACGCTTTCTCAAAGCCCGCAGGGCGTATATCGAGTCCCAGTTTTCTTCCCTCAACGAAATGCAGCGCATGGCGGTGCTCAGCACCGAAGGGCCGCTGCTTCTGCTGGCAGGTGCCGGCAGCGGCAAGACCACGGTGCTTATCAACCGCATTGCCAATCTCATCCGCTTCGGCTCCGGCAGCGATTCGCTGCTGATTCCCGAGGGGGTGACGGAGGTGGATGTGGAATTTCTGGAGGGGCTGCGAGAGCCTGTGTCTGATGATGACCGGGACAGGGCAGATTTCCTGTGCGCCGTAGACCCGGTGGCACCCTGGAATATCATTGCCGTGACCTTTACCAATAAGGCGGCCAATGAGCTGAAAGAGCGTCTGGTACGCCTGCTCAGCCCGGAGGCGGGAGAGGTGTGGGCGCAGACCTTCCACTCTGCCTGCTGCCGGATTCTGCGCCGCCATGCGGAGCTGCTGGGCTACACCTCCAGCTTCACCATTTACGACACCAGCGATTCCGAGCGGGTGATGAAAGAAATCATCCGGGATATAGGGCTGGATGATAAAACTTTCCCACCCAAATATGTGCTGGGGGCCATCAGCAAGGAAAAGGATAAAATGACCGACCCGGAAACCCTGCTTTCCCGGGCAGAGGCGGCAGGCGATTACCGAACCATTCAAATTGCCAGGGCCTTCGGGCTTTATCAGTCCCGGCTGAAGGAAAACAACGCGGTAGACTTTGACGACATCATTCTTCTGACGGTGAAGCTGCTGCAGGAGAATGAGGAGGTGCGGGCGTTTTATCAGCGGAAGTTCCGCTATGTGCTGGTGGACGAGTATCAGGATACCAACCATTTGCAGTATCTGCTGACAAGCCTGCTTGCCGGTGGCTATGAGAATATCTGCGTGGTGGGGGATGATGACCAGAGCATTTACCGCTTCCGGGGCGCCACCATCGAAAACATTCTGGATTTTGAAAAGCAGTATAAAGGCACACGCATTATTCGGTTGGAGCAGAATTACCGCTCCACCCAGGCCATTTTGAACGCCGCCAACAGCGTCATTGCCCACAATCTGGGGCGCAAGGGCAAGCGGTTGTGGACAGCCAACGGCGAGGGCGACCCCATCCTTGTCTATGAAGCGGCGGACGAGCGGGCGGAAGCCAGCTTTATTTCCGGCCAGATTCTGGCGGGAAACAAAAAGGGCATTGCCATGAAGGACAACGCGGTGCTGTACCGCACCAATGCCCAGTCTAACGCACTGGAATATGACTTCAAGCGCAACGGCATTCCGTATCGCATCATCGGCGGCACCCGGTTCTTTGACCGGGCGGAAGTGAAGGATATGCTGGCCTACCTGTGCGTGCTGAATAACCGCAATGATGATTTGCGTCTGAAGCGCATCATCAACACCCCTGCCCGGGGTCTGGGCGCCAAAACCGTGGAAACGGCTCAGCGCCTTGCCCAGGCGGAAAACAAGCCCCTTTACAGCGTGGTCTGCGACCCCTATGCCTACGCACCGCTGGAAAAAGCGGCGGGAAAGCTGATGCAGTTTACCATTTTGATGGAATCTCTGGCGAAAATGCTGGATGACGGCATGAACCTCACGGATTTCTATGAGGAAATGATGCGCGCCACCGGCTATGTGCAGATGCTGGAGGAGAAGCCCACCGAGGAAAACAAGACCCGGCTGGAAAACATCCGGGAACTGAAATCCAGCATCCAGACCTATGTGGAAAACGCCGCCGAGCCGACCCTGGCAGGCTTCCTGGAGGAAATCGCTTTGTATACCGACATTGAGGAGTATAATGCTTCCGATGATGCGGTGGTGATGATGACCATGCACGCGGCAAAGGGCCTGGAATTTCCCAGCGTGTTCCTGGTGGGATTTGAGGACGGCCTGTTTCCCGGAATGCGGGCCATCGGCGATCACGAGGAAATGGAGGAGGAGCGGCGGCTGTGCTATGTGGCCATCACCCGTGCCAAGCGGAAGCTGACCATTTCCTATGCCCGGCAGCGTATGCTCTACGGCAGAACCTCTGCCGCCATGCCCAGCCGCTTTCTGAAGGAAATTCCGGAGGATACCTATGTGAAAAAGGGCGGCTTCCAGAACCGCAGCGAGTGGAGCAGCCCCCGGTTTTCTTACAGCGAAAACGATTATGGCCGCTTGAAGGCCACCCACAAGCCCAGCTATCTCTCCACCGCCGCACCGGCAAAGCCCGCCGCCGGGATGCTGGAGCTGAACAAGGGCGACATGGTGGAGCATACCGCCTTTGGCACGGGACTGGTGCTGTCGGTGGTGAAAATGGGCGGCGACGCGCTGCTGGAAATCGCCTTTGACAAAATCGGCACCCGGAAGCTGATGGCAAAAACCGCTTCCGCCCACATGAAAAAGCTGTAATCTTCCCGCCATGCCCGGCATAGGCTTGCCGGG
>JBGVGH010000107.1:0-11150 GCA_045121575.1 Faecousia sp. | reverse complement strand
GAGCTTGTGCACATCGGCGGCGTGGAGGCCCGTGGTGGGCTCGTCCAGGATATAGATGGTCCGTCCCGTGGCGGTCCGGGCCAGCTCCGTGGCCAGCTTGACCCGCTGGGCCTCGCCGCCGGAGAGGGTGGTGCTGGACTGGCCCAGCTTCACATAGCCAAGGCCCACCTCCACCATGGTCTGGATCTTCTTGTGGATCCGGGGGATGTTCTCGAAAAATTCCACAGCCTCCTCGGCAGTCATGTCGAGGACCTGGGCAATGTCCTTGCCCTTGTACTTGACCTCCAGGGTCTCGCGGTTGTACCGCTTGCCCTTGCAGACCTCGCAGGGCACATACACATCCGCCAGGAAGTGCATCTCGATCTTCACCAGACCGTCGCCGGAGCAGGCTTCGCACCGGCCGCCCTTGACATTGAAGCTGAAGCGTCCGGGGCCGTAGCCGCGAATTTTGGCATCATTGGTGGATGCAAAGAGGTCGCGGATGTCGTTGAACACGCCGGTGTAGGTAGCCGGATTGGACCGGGGCGTGCGGCCGATGGGGCTCTGGTCAATGTCGATGACCTTGTCCAGATGCTCCAGTCCCTCCACACAACGGCACTTGCCGGGCCGGGTCCGGGCGTGGTTCAGCTTGCCAAGCAAGGTCCGGTTCAGGACCTGATTGACGAGACTCGACTTTCCGGAGCCGGACACGCCGGTGACGCAGGTCAGGGTTCCCAGAGGAATGGACATATCCACATTTTTCAGATTGTTCTCCGTTGCGCCCCGGACGGTCAAAAACTGCCCATTGCCGCTTCTGCGATGCTCCGGCACGGGAATCTTCTTCGCGCCGGACAGATACTGCCCGGTGACGGAATCGGGGCAGGCCAGAATATCCTCCAGCGTGCCGGCGGCAACAATTTCACCGCCATGGCTGCCGGCGCCGGGACCCACATCCACGATAAAGTCCGCCGCCCGCATGGTATCCTCGTCATGCTCCACCACAATCAGGGTATTGCCCAAATCCCGCAGGTGCTTCAGCGTGCCCAGCAGCTTGTCATTGTCCCGCTGGTGCAGGCCGATGGACGGCTCATCCAGAATATACAGCACCCCCATCAGCGACGAGCCAATCTGGGTCGCCAGACGGATACGCTGGCTTTCGCCGCCGGACAGGGTTCCGGATGCCCGGGACAGCGTCAGATAGCTCAGTCCCACATCCACCAGAAATTGCAGCCGGGAGCGGATTTCCCGGAGAATCTGGGCGGCAATGGCCGCCATATTTCCCTCCAGATGGAGGTTATCCACAAAGTCCAGCGCCTGCCGGATGCTCATGCGGCAGAAATCCATAATGCCGATGCCTCCCACCGTCACCGCCCGGGCGATGTCGGAAAGGCGGTCGCCACGGCAGTAAGGACAGGGTGCGCTGGACATACATTCCTCCAGCTCCTTCCGGGCGGCATCGGACTGGGTTTCCCGATAGCGGCGGGAAATGTTGTTGAGTATTCCCTCAAAGGGCTGCTCCAGCACACCCATACCGTTGCCCCGGTTATAGGTCATGCGCAGCTTCTCGCCCCCGGTGCCGTTGAGAATCACATCCATGGCCTCCGGGGACAAACTCTTCACCGGAGCAGTCAGGGAGAAATGGTATTTCTGGGCCAGCGCCTCAAAATACATCCGGAAAATGGAATCGGTGCGGGCGCTCTGCCAGCCGGAGGCCTGAATGGCTCCATCGAAAATGGACTTTTCCTTATCGGGAATCACCAAATCCGCATCCGCCACCAGCTGGAAGCCCAGGCCGGTGCAATGGGGGCAGGCGCCGCTGGGATTGTTAAAGGAAAACATCCGCGGCTCCAGCTCCGTCAGGCTGATGCCGCAGTCCTCACAGGCATAGTTCTGGGAGAAGGTCAGCTCCTCCCCGCTGTCCGGCAGTTCAATGGTAACCAGGCCCCCGGAATGGACACAGGCGGTTTCCACAGAATCGGTCAGGCGGCGGCGCAGGTCGGCCTTCAGCACCAGCCGGTCCACCACCAGGTCGATGTTGTGCTTCTTATTCTTTTCGCAGGGAATGGTTTCCGTCAGGTCATACAAAATGCCATCCACCCGCACCCGGGCAAAGCCCTGCTTCCGGGCATCGTCAAACACCTTCTGATGCTCGCCCTTCTTCCCCCGAATCACCGGGGACAGCACGATAAACCGGGTACCCAGCCCCAGTGCCTCCACCCGGTCCACAATCTGGTCGATGGTCTGGCGGGAAATTTCTTTTCCGCATTTTGGGCAGTGGGGAATGCCCACCCGGGCCCACAGCAGACGCAGATAATCGTAAATCTCCGTCACCGTGCCCACGGTGGAGCGGGGATTGCGGGAGGTGGTTTTCTGGTCGATGGAAATGGCGGGAGAAAGGCCGTCGATGCTGTCCACATCCGGCTTGTCCATCTGCCCCAAAAACTGCCGGGCGTAGGAGCTGAGGCTCTCCACATACCGGCGCTGTCCCTCGGCGTAGATGGTATCGAAGGCCAGGCTGGATTTACCGGAGCCGGAAAGACCGGTGAATACAATCAGCTTGTCCCGTGGAATGGTCAGGTTCACATTTTTCAGGTTGTTTTCTCTTGCTCCCTGAATGATAATCTTGTCGTTCATGGTGAACACCTCGTGTATCTGTCTCGTTCTCCCCATTATAGCATACCCAAAGGCCCGGCACAAGTATTATTTCAAACAAAATTTCGTTTTATCCGGCAAAAATCCCATTCTGCCTGCCGTTTTTTCAAGCAGTGCCTTTCTTTTGCCGCTTTTACCATAAAACCGTTCCTCTTTGCTCATTTTTTAGGCGTAATTTTTCTGTTTCCCATGTTGCTTTTTTCTATGGATTGGTGCTATAATGAAAATGGTATTTACAACCAAGAAATAGAATAAACAGTGAGGTATTTTGAGATGATCGCTTACGACAATATCAAGATTTTCACCGGCAATTCCAATCCTGACTTTGCGGAAACCATCTGCCAGGAGCTGTGGCTGCCCATGGGCAAAAGCACCGTTAAGGCCTTTGCTGACGGTGAGGCTTCCGTCTCTCTGGAGGAAACTGTCCGTGGTTCCGATGTATTCCTGATTCAGTCCACCTGCAAGCCTGTCAACGACAACCTGATGGAGCTGCTGGTTATGATTGATGCCTGCCGCCGTGCTTCCGCCGGCCGTGTCACCGCCGTCATTCCCTATTTCGGCTACGCCCGTCAGGACCGCAAGGCCAAGAGCCGCGACCCCATCTCTGCCAAGCTGGTTGCCAATATGCTCACCGCCGCCGGCGCGCAGCGGGTGCTGACCATGGACCTGCACGCCAACCAGATTCAGGGCTTCTTCGACCTGCCTGTGGACCATCTGCTGGGCAGCCCCACCTTCGTGGACTACTTCTCCAAGAAGTTCCCGGAGGAGGAATACAACCACGAGGATTTTGTGGTCGTGTCCCCCGATGTGGGCTCCGTCGCCCGGGCCCGTACCTTCGCCGCCAAGGTTCACATGGGTCTTGCCATCGTGGACAAGCGCCGTCCCAAGGCCAATGTGTGCGAAGTGATGAATGTCATCGGCGATGTCAAGGACAAGACCTGCATCCTGTATGACGACCTGGTGGACACCGCCGGCTCTCTGTGCAACGCCGCCCGTGCCCTGGTGGAAATCGGCGGTGCCAAAGAGGTTTACGCCTGTGCCACCCACGGCGTGCTGTCCGGCCCCGCCTTCGAGCGTCTGAACGACAGCCCCATCAAGGAGCTGGTGCTGCTCAACACCATCCCCGAGCCCAAGGGCCACAACTGTGACAAGCTGAAGTATCTGGATGTGGCCCCCGTGTTTGCCCGTGCCATCGAGCACATCCACGGCGGCACCTCCATTGCCGACCTGTTCTAAGGGAAAACCGTGAATACAAACGAAACATGGCTGATTGTCGGTCTGGGCAATCCGGGTCGGGAATACGAAAAGACCCGCCACAACGCCGGCTTCCGGGCCATGGACATTCTGTCCGACCGGCTGGGCTGCCGTCTGGACAAGGCGAAGTTTCAGGGTCTTTACGGCCAGACCACTTACCATGGCCGAAAGCTGCTGCTGCTCAAGCCCCAGACCTTCATGAATCTGTCCGGCAAGAGCGTATTGCAGCTGAGTGCCTATTTCCATGTGCCGCCCCAGAATATCATCGTTCTCTTTGACGATATTTCTCTGGAGCCGGGCAAGCTGCGCATCCGTGCCGACGGCTCTGCCGGTGGGCACAACGGCATCAAGTCCATCATCGCCGAGCTGGGAAGCCAGACCTTTCCCCGGGTAAAAATCGGTGTGGGTGCCAAGCCCCATCCGGACTTTGACCTGGCGGACTGGGTGCTGTCCGCTTTCTCCGCTCAGGAGGAAAAGGCCCTGCAGCCTGCGCTGGAGCGGGCCGCCGAAGCAGCCCTCGCCATTGTGGAACTGGGGGTGCCGGAGGCATCCAACCGCTACAGCGGCGGTGCAAGATAATATTTGTCATTTTTTCACGGAAAGGGGAGGTTTCTCCCCTTTCCGCGTTGCCGCGTTGTGGCAAAAATCCGGAGGTATCAAAAAATGGAGCAACTCATCTCCGCCCTGCACCAAATTCCTGAATATAACGCCCTCTGCCAAGCGCTGCACCAGCAGCAGAGCGCCGCCGTCACCGGCATCGGTCAAATCAACCGCAGCCATCTGATTGCGGGCCTGCGGCGGGATTTTTCCCAGAGCATCGTCCTCATCTGCCAGGATGACATTGCCGCCCGGCGGCTGCAGGAGGAGCTGCAGGCCTTTCTGGGGGAAACTGCCCCGATTCTCCCCAGCCGGGAGCTGACCCTGTACGACAGTGCGGTGGTATCCCGTGCCTGGGAGCAGAAGCGGCTGCGGCAGCTTTACGATTTGTCTTTGGGTCGTGTGCCCCTGCAAATCTTCACCTGGGAATCCCTGTCCCAGCGCACCATGCCCAAATCTGTGCTGCATTTTGCCGCTTTTTCCCTGGAGGTGGGGCAGGAATACGCGGTGGACCACATCGTTTCCCGGCTGCTGCACGCCGGATACAGCCGCTGCGGCATGGTGGAAGGGCCGGGACAGTTTGCCCTGCGGGGCGGCATTCTGGACATCTTCTCCCCCGCCGCCGACCGTCCTTTCCGCTGTGAATTTTTCGGCGACGAGCTGGACACCATGGGCTATTTCGACACGGACACCCAGCGGCGTACGGAAAATGTGGAGCAGGTGGTGGTGCTGCCGGTGGGCGAAACCCAGCCCCGGCTGCACCCCGGCGGGCTGGAGGGGCTGTGCGGCGACATTCGCAGCCTGATTGCCCGGCAGCGCCGCCGGAAAAGCCCCAACGAGAATCTGATTGCCACCTTTGAAAAAGACCTCCATAAATACGAAAACGACCTGAGTAACCCCGCTTCTGACCGGTATATGGCGCTGATTTATCCGGAATTTGCCTCCGCCATGGATTACATTCCGGCAGATGCCTTGGTGGTACTGTGCGACCAGGGCAGCCTGCACCGGGCCGCCCGCACCCGCACCGAGGAAATGGGCATTCAGCTGGACAGCCTTCTGCAGGGTGGTTTGGTGGCGGGCGAGCTGTGCGATTATGTGTGCCAGTGGGAGGATTTCACCGCCACGCTGGCCGGCCGCACGGCGGTGTATCTGGATTCCTTTGCCGGTTCCTCCTACCCGGAGGAAAACCGCCCCCAGCAGCTGCTGACCATGGTTGCCAAGCAGCTTCCCAGCTACGGCGGCAATTTTGACACCGCCGCCTCCGACCTTGCCCACTACCAGAAGCAGGATTTCCGCTGTCTGGTGCTGTGCGGCACCCGCCGCCGTGCGGAAATGCTGCAGCAGATGCTGAAAGAAAAGAACCTCTCCGCCTTTCTGTGTATCCCGCTGGTAACCATGCCCGGCGAGGGGCAGATTCTGCTGGCAGAGGGCACACTGCCCTATGGTATGGAGTATCCCGCCGCCAAGCTGGCGGTGCTGACCGAGGGCCAGCTCACCGTCAAGGCCGCTCCCCGGAAAAAGGCGAAAAAAACCGCCACCAACCGGCAGAAGCTCAACTCCTTTACGGATTTGAGCCCCGGCGATTTGGTGGTTCACGAAAATTACGGCATCGGCCGCTTTGTTTCCATGGAGCAAATCAAGGTGGACGGTGCGGTGAAGGACTATGTGAAAATCGCCTACCAGGGCTCCGACACCCTGTTCATCCCAGCCACCCAGCTGGACATGGTCAGCAAATACATCGGCGGCGGCAGCGACGACGGCAATGTAAAGCTGAACAAAATCGGCACCGACACTTGGCAGAAATCCAAGGCAAAGGCCCGGAAAGCCGCCAAGGATATGGCCGGAGAGCTTATCAAGCTCTACGCCGCCCGGAAGCGGCAGGAGGGCTACGCCTTCTCCGCCGACACCCCCTGGCAGCAGGAATTCGAGGAAAACTTTCCCTACCCGGAAACCGACGACCAGCTGCGCTGCATTGCGGAAATCAAGGCGGATATGGAATCCCCCTCCCCCATGGACCGGCTACTGTGCGGCGATGTAGGCTTCGGCAAAACCGAGGTCGCCCTGCGGGCGGTGATGAAAGCGGTGATGGACAGCAAGCAGGTGGCAATTCTAGTTCCCACCACCGTCCTTGCCCAGCAGCACTATTTCACCGCCGTGTCCCGCTTCCGGGGCTTCCCGGTGAATATCGATGTGCTCAGCCGCTTCCGCACCCCGGCAGAGCAGAACCGGACGCTGCAAAATATCCGTGCCGGCACGGTGGATGTGGTCATCGGCACCCACAAGCTGCTGCAAAAGAGCGTGCAGTTTAAGAATCTGGGTCTGCTGATTGTGGACGAGGAGCAGCGCTTCGGCGTTTCCCACAAGGAGCGGCTGAAAGAGCTGTCCGCCGGGGTGGATGTACTGACGCTTTCCGCCACTCCCATCCCCCGGACGCTGAACATGGCCCTCTCCGGCATCCGGGATATGTCCACGCTGGAGGAGCCGCCTGCCGACCGCTACCCGGTGCAGACCTTCGTCATTGAGCACAACAACGCCATTTTGGACGATGCCATCCGCCGGGAAATCGAGCGGGGCGGCCAGGTTTACTATCTGCACAACCGGGTGGAAACCATTGACCAGTGCGCCTCCGCCCTGAAACGGCGCATTCCCGGCCTGAGCGTGGCAGTTGCCCACGGAAAAATGGGGGAGGATGCCCTGGGCGATGTGATGCAGGCCATGGCAGACGGGGACATTCAGGTGCTGGTGTGTACCACCATCATCGAAACCGGCCTGGACATTCCCAACGCCAACACCCTCATCATTGAAAATGCTGACCGCTTCGGTCTGTCCCAGCTGCACCAGCTGCGGGGCCGGGTGGGCCGCTCCACCCGCCATGCCTACGCCTACTTCACCTACCGCCCGGACAAATCCCTGACAGAAATCGCGGAGAAGCGGCTGTCTGCCATCCGGGACTTTGCGGAATTTGGCTCCGGCTTCAAAATCGCCATGCGGGATTTGGAGATTCGGGGCGCCGGCAACCTGCTGGGTGCGGAGCAGTCCGGCCACTTAATGAGCGTGGGCTATGATATGTATCTGAAGCTGCTGGACGAGGCGGTTCTGGAGGAACGGGGTGAAAAGCCCCAGGCGCCGGACTGCACCGCCGACCTGAATGTGACCGCCAATGTCTCCCAGGACTATGTTTCCCGGGGCGAGGAGCGGATGGATTTGTACCGCCGGATGGCTGCCATCCGTACCCAGCAGGATGCGGACGATTTGCTGGACGAAATCATCGACCGCTACGGCGAGCCTCCCAAGGGCGTGCTGAACCTCATCGACATCGCCCTGCTGCGTGCCGACGCCAAGGAATGCGGCATTCAGGACATCAAACAGAAGCAGAGCGATGTGCTGCTGACCATGCAGAGCATGGATTTTCAGGCCATCAGTGCCATCTGCGCCGACCCGGATTACAAAAACCGCCTGCTGTTTGTCGCCACCGCCAAGGTGCCCACCCTGCGGCTGAAGCTGCACAGCGGTGCCGACAGTTTGAAACAGACAAAAGCCCTCATCGCCCGAATGAAAGCGCAGGCCGCGCAGCAGACCACTTAATCAAACAAACAGCCCTTGCCTTTTAAGGCAAGGGCTTTGTTTATTCTTTCGCGCGGATTTCCAGATGATACTCCACCAGTCCCGCTTCGCTGTTTTCGATGGTGATGGAATAGAGCAAATCCACGGTGCCGCCGGTTTCGTCAATGGCGGCCTCGATTTGCTGGGCGCAGACATTGACCATCAGGGCGCCAAAGTCCATCTGATACAAAGACTCATGGGGCAACCCCTCCTGAAACACCATTTCCGAGCGGAGGCGGCCTTTGCGCCGCAATGTCACCTTTCCCGGCTCCAGCCGGAAAATGGTGGTGACGCCCTCCATGCCCGTCAGGTCGCTTTCCTCATAGCTGATGTCCCAGCAGCCCTCCGCCCATTCCAGAATGCCGTCGGTCATCAGCTCGATGACTTCCGGCTCCTGACCGGGGTAATACTGCTTTCCGCAGATGGAAAGTGCCACATTTTTTCTCATGCTTCCGCCTCCATGGCCAGCTCCAGCAGCCGGTCCAGCAGGGCGTCATAGGCAAAGCCGCTGGCTTCAAACAGTTTGGGATACATGGAAATGGAAGTAAAGCCCGGCAGGGTGTTGATTTCGTTGAACACCGGTTTGTTTTCCTCATAGGTCACGAAGAAATCCACCCGGCTCAGGCCCCGGCATCCCAGAGCAGCGTAAATCTTCACCGCCGCGTCCCGCACCTGCTCGGCCACATCCTCGTCAATGCGGGCGGGGATATAGGCAACGGAGGTATCGGTGATGTATTTGGCATCATAGTCATAAAATTCCGCGCCGGAATCAATTTCGCCGCAAATGGAAGCAATGGGGCTGTCATTGCCCATCACTGCCACTTCCACCTCCCGGCCGTGGATAAATTCCTCCACCAGAATTTTCTCATCGTACTCCGCCGCCGCCAGCAGGGCTTTCTGCAGGGAAACGGCGTCCGTCGCCTTGGAAACGCCCACGGAGGAGCCGGTTCCGGCGGGCTTGACAAACACAGGGAATGCAAATTTCTGCTGCACCTGCGCCAGCACCGCCTCCATCCGGCGGTAAAGCTCTGCCCGGCGTACCAGCATCCAGGCAGCCTGGGTCTGCCCGATTTGGTCCACCACCAGCTTGGTCAGGGTCTTATCCATTGCCACAGCAGAAGATGCCAGATTTGGGCCGACGCAGGGGATGCCAGCCAGCTGCATCAGGCCCTGCATGGCGCCGTCCTCTCCGTTTTCGCCGTGAAGCACCGGGAACACCACATCCAGTTCAATGCGCTCCACCCCCTCCGGGGTAAACAGCAGCAGGCCCTGCCCCCGGACAGGGGAAATGGCGGCGGGGATATTTCCCTCGTCCTGCTCCCAGGCGCCGCCGGGCAGCAGGGAATAATCCCCATTGCGGTAATAGAACCAGCGGCCATCTCTTGTGATGCCCACAGGATAAATATTGTATTTTTCCGGGTTCAAATTGTTCAGCACCGACTCTGCCGACCGCAGGGATACGGCATGCTCCGGACTTATTCCGCCGAACAAAACGCCCACATTCCACTTTTTCACGATTGTTTCCTCCATTCTCGCTGAAATCACTTCAGCAGTGCCTCTCCGGCACGGTAAATATCGCCTGCGCCAATGGTCAGCACCACATCCCCGGGCTGAATGATTTCCCGCAGGCACTGCGTCACCTCCGGCAGCGTGGCGCAGTAGGCGGAGCCGGGAATCTGCCGCTGCAAATCCCGGGAAGAAATGCCGATGGTATTGCGCTCCCGGGCGGCATAGATTTCCGCCAGCACCAGCACATCCGCCTTTTTCAGTTCCCGTACAAAGTCATCAAACAGTGCCTTCGTCCGGGTATAGGTATGGGGCTGGAAAGCCACCACCAGCCGCTTTGGCCCGGTGGCGCGGACAGCTGCCAATGTGGCCGCCAGTTCGCCGGGATGGTGGGCATAATCATCATAGATTTTGGCACCGCCAAATGTGCCTTTATACTGCATCCGCCGGTCTGCCCCGTGGAAATCCCGCAGGCTCTCCGCCGCAACCGTTCCCGGGATGCCCAGCATCCAGGCCGCGCCCATGGCTGCCAACGCATTGAGGGCATTGTGCCGTCCCACCACCGCCAGCTCCAGATGGCAGTAGGGTTTCCCGTCCACCTCCACATCCAGCTCATGCCAATCCGGTGACGGATTGATGCCCCGGACCCGGTTTTCCGCTTTAAATCCAAAGGTGACGGCATTCAGCCCCGCCATGGCCTGCATGGTATTTGCGTCGTCACCGTTAATCAGCAGGCCGTCGGTGGCCATTTGGGCGAAACGGCGGAAGGACTGCTGAATCTGGGCCAAATCCCGGAAATAATCCAGATGGTCCGCCTCAATATTCAGCACCACCGCCAATGTGGGGAAGAAATTCAAAAAGGAATCGCAATACTCACAGCTTTCCAGCAGGATGGTGTCGCCGCCGCCCACCCGGTGGCCCGCGCCCAGCAGCGGGAGGTAGCCGCCAATCATCACCGTGGGGTCAAATTCCGCCCCCATCAGCACATGGGCCAGCATGGAGGTGGTGGTGGTTTTGCCGTGGGTGCCCGCCACGCAGACCGCATTGCGATACCCCTGCATGATGACACCCCAGGCCTGAGCCCGTTCAAAAACCGGAATGCCGGCGGCACGGGCCGCGGCAATTTCCGGATTGTCGTTGTGAACCGCCGCTGTCCGGATGATGCAGCAGGCGCCTTCTATATTTTCTGCCCGGTGGCCGATTGCCACCCGGATTCCCTTAGAAATCAATTCATCGGTGGATACCGAAGCATTCATATCAGAGCCGGTGACCGTCAGGCCCATGCCCTGCAGCACCAGGCCCAGCGGGCGCATGGACACGCCGCCGATTCCCACCAGATGTACATGGCTGCCGGGAACCAGGCAGCTTTTCAGCGCGTCGATATATTTTTCCATACTTTCTCCAATCTCCGCAGCATTTTCGACTTATCAATGCTTCATTATACAACATTGTAACCCCTTTTACAACCATTTTTCTGTTCAAATATCCGCCAGTTATTTCCCCTTTTCCCAGCGAAACAACAAAAAATGCGCCCGCAGGCGCAAAAAGCATTTTAAAAT
>JBGVGH010000106.1:0-26674 GCA_045121575.1 Faecousia sp. | reverse complement strand
ATCATCGACGAGCTGGCGGATTTGATGCTGGTGGCGGCGAAAGAAGTGGAAGAATCCATCTGCCGCATTGCCCAGATGGGCCGTGCTTCCGGCATCCATCTGGTGATTGCAACCCAGCGTCCCTCTGCGGATGTGATTACGGGTCTGATGAAGGCCAACATTCCCTCCCGCATTGCTTTCGCCGTGGCTTCCGCCATGGAATCCCGCATCATTCTGGATACCATGGGTGCGGAAAAGCTGGTGGGCAAGGGCGATATGCTCTTTGCACCCATTGGCAGCGGCAAGCCCCTGCGTGTGCAGGGCTGCTTCGTCAGCGACGGAGAGGTGGAGGCGGTTGCCACCTTCGTCAAGGAAAACTACAACACCGAATATGACAACGCCATCATGGAGGACATAGAAAAGCGGGCCAGCCAGGCCGGTTCCTCCGGCGGAAAGGGCGCGGCCTCTGCCGCCGACCCGGAGCCCAATGACGGCGAGATGGGCGGCGACGAGATGCTGCCGGCGGCGGTGGATGTGATTCTGGAAACCAATCAGGCCTCTGTTTCCATGCTGCAGCGGCGGCTGAAGCTGGGCTATGCCCGGGCGGCCCGCATTGTGGACGAGATGGAGGAAAAGGGCATTGTGGGCCCCTTCCAGGGCAGCAAGCCGAGAGAAATTCTCATCACCAAGGAGCAGTGGGCTGCCATGAAGGGCAACCAGCCGGCTCAGATGGAGCTGGATTTGGAGGAGCCGCCCTTTGACATGGAACCGCCTGGGGATTTTGAATAATGCTTGGCCCCATCCGGGAAATCGGATGGGGCCGCGATTTTTACAGGAAGAGCCAAATTTCGGCAAATCCCTCTTGCAACTGCTTCCGTAAAGGGCTATAGTATAGGCAGAAAGCGCGGCGCAGTATGGCGGTTTGTCCTGCGGTGCGCTGAAGTTTCAGGACGATACCGCAGCATAAAGGAGCAAGCATGGGATTATTGGGTTTTTCAATGAATGAACCGGTAGGTGGGGCAGACCGCTTGCCGAGAACACGGAAAGAACAGTTTTATGATATTCTGAAAATGAATTTCTGGCTGTATCTGGGGCTGGGCGTGATGGTGCTGTTGTGTTCGGCACCGCTTTACCTGTCCACCGTGACCGAAAGCATCTACACGACGGGAATCCAGGAGGATGCCGGCCTGGAAGCGACAGAAGAGCAGATGCAGGCGGTCAAATACGCCATCAACCGCTTCCAAAACAGGATGGATTTGATCAATGTGGGACTGCTGATGCTCTTTGCAATCCCGTTTTCCGGATTGCTCCGGGTTATTCGCCAATTCGCCTGGGGCGAGAGTGTATCTGTCTTTGGGGATATGAAGCAGGGAATTGGCCAGAATTGGCTGCAAACCGTTCTGATGACGGCGGTGGGCGGATTGCTCTACACCATGGCTCAGACGGCTTTGCGCAGCTTCTTGTCGGCTGAGGGGGAGAAATCCTATTTTCTGCTGGTACCGATGGCGCTGTTTGTATTGCAGATACTGCCATTGGTGGGGTATATGTGCGTGTCCATTCCGATATACAGCAACAGCTTCAGGCAGAATGTGCGTCTGGCATTTCGCATTTTCTCCCGCTGCCCGATGAAATCCATTGCCATGACGCTGTTTGGGCTGCTGTTTTACCTGCCGCAGCGCATTCCCAATTACAGCTGCCAGCTTTGGGGCTGGATTGTATCGGCCTTGCTGACGCCGGTGATTATGCTGAAATGGACGCTGTTTGCCTATGAGCAAATGGATGCCTATATCAACCCGCAGTATGCGCCGGAACTGATTGGCCGCGGACTGCATCCGGCGCAGGAAGCTGAAAAAACATCCCTTTGATTGCCTTTGTGTGGGCAGTTGGTTTTCATGAAAATGGGGCAGGCCGATTGGCCTGCCCCGGTTTGCTATTGGGAATCTGAATCTTCTATGCTTCAATCATAGCATCCACCACAGCGGTGGAAATGGAGTTTGCGGGCAATTCCAACCGGCAGATACGCTCATCAAGCCGCAGGCAGACAGGCATTGCAGAACTCGAGCGGTTCATCATGACAACGACAATACGCCCATCCGGATTTTGATAGGCAGTGGTGTCCAGATCGGAGGTGAACCGGCTGAAGCCGATGCGAACAGCCCCGGGCTTTAAATAATGACAGAAGTGGGCAATGTAGGATTGAATCAACTGCGGCTGCAGTTCGTGGGACTGTGTATCAAATAGGAAAGGTGCAAGACAGTAATTGCCCACATGGTTTGGCCCACCCTGCTGGTCCAAAAGCACATTCCAATCGTAAAAGGCGGTGACGCCGTGGTTCAGATCCCCGAAAATCTCGTGGGCCAGACGGGTGGCGGCGTGGTAGGCATCCTTCCGGTCATGATTGCTGAACTCAATACAGCTCTCAGAAATGACAAGTTTCAGATTTGGAAAGTGGCTGCGCAGCAGAGAGAGACTTTCAAAATGGTCGCCGCTGTACCAGTGACAGGCGACACCGGAAACCATGCCGGCGGTATCACTGTCGATGAGGGATACTGCCCGTTCGTAGGCCCGCTCCTTATTGTGATCCCATACGAAAATTTCCACATGGCCAAGTCCGTGCTTTTGAAGGGCTGGATACATATGGCGCTGCAGAAATTCCTTTTCCTCCTGGGCAGAGAAAACGCAGCTGTCCCAGGTTTGCGTCGCCTTTGGCTCGTTTTGCAGGCTGATTCGGGCAACACGGAATCCGTGACGCTGGAAATTTTCAATATAAGTGCAGAGATAGTGGGCGTATTCTTCGTAGTATTCCTTTTTCAGGCTGCCGCCGATGCGGCTGAGATTTGTTTTCATATATGCCGGCGGCGACCAGGGGGAGAGGAAAACAGGGAGCTGCCGCCCGGCAGCGGCCTCGGCATCCCGCAGCATGGGCAGAATATACTGCTCTGTGCGGGAAAAATCAAAAGCTTGTAAAGGGCTGCTCTTTGCCTCATACATAGACACGGAAAAATCACAGCTGTCCATGGGAATACGGACAAACTGATAATTCATGCCCTGCGGCGTGAAGTAATGCTCCAACAGCTCCCGACGCTGCGCAGGCGGCATCTGGCTGTAGACAAAGGCAGCTGCATCGGTAATGGCACCGCCAAAACCTTCCAGTGCTTCATAATGAATACTGGGGTAGAGGTTGATGAGCCGGTTTTCTTCCCCTGCCGCGTCCGGAAGAAAGGGAAGGCGGGTGACTTGCTGCGGCTGTGCAGCACCGGGCTGTGTGGTGTAAAGTGTCAGCATGCTTCGGGCTCCTTTTTTGTTTGTCGGAATTCGCGGGGAGAAAGATGAAACACATTCTGGAAATTTCGATTAAAGGTGCGGGCGTTGTTATAGCCGCACTGAAGGGCAATGTCGGAGATGGAAAGCTCGGAATGCAGCAGCAGATGCTTGGCATAGTCCATGCGATGCTGATTGAGCAGCAGAGAAAAGTTCAGATTGTATTTTTGCAGCTGGTTGGACAGATATTGATAGCTGTATCCCAACTCCTGGGCAGCGGTGTGCAGGGAGATGTCGGAGGTGTAGTTCTGTGAAATATAGCTGAGCAGCTGGTGCATCAGCTGGGCATTTTTCTGCCCCTTGGCCGGCTGAAGCTCCGCCTGCTGTGCTGTGACGGCGCAGATGGCATACAGGCAGGCTTTCAGCATGAACTTTCCGGTGTTGGGCCGCAGATTCGCATTGATAAAGGCAGCTACCTCCGGCGGATAGTCCAGAAGAACATGCTGGGGGACCAGATTCTCGGTGACCTGATAAAAAGAGGTCACCAGCGCAGGCGGGAAAATGCAGACCCGGGCCAGTGCATTGCCCTGAGAGCACACAGAGTGTACCTGGTTGGGATAAATGAGCAGAAATTGGCCGGGGTTGAGCAGCACATCCTCTCCATCCAGGTTGATTTTCAATTGACCGCCATAAAGACAGATAAATTCATAGTTGCGGTGAAAATGCAGATAGGGATAGTCCAAATCCGGCCATTCTTCAATGGTGACATCCTCGTTGTTTCCAAATTTATCCCATTCATAATAAAGCATAGAAACCTCCAATCGGAAGAGCGCAAACACAGTCAATACCACATGAATTATAGCACGCGACGAGGAAAATGTCCAATCCAGGAAATTGGAGTCTTTATTTTTGCACAAAAAGGGGAAAATTCGTAAAAAAGAGAAGAAGAATCGGAGAAAATTTGACATATATAGGGAAATATCCTTCAAAGAAGCTGGAAAAAGTTGTTATTTCATCAAGAAAAATCTACCAAAAATTGGGAAAATATGTGACATTTGACCAATAAAATGCAAGCCTTATTTTGGGGGAATGTGTAAAAATGTCCAAATATAAATCACGAATGGTATTTTCAAATTTGCCTTGTGATTGTACAATATGAATACAGATAGAAAAAGGGAAGGAGGATATTTGTGAAGTTTGACAGAATCTATCTGGACAACCGTTGGCCAGACTGTTATCTGGATGTGTATCTGGCCGATCCCTTGCCACAGCTGACGCGGAAGGCACTTCTGGTCATTCCGGGCGGCGGTTATGGTATTGTGTGCAGCGACCGAGAGGGGGAGCCCGTCGCACTTGCGTTTCTCCCATACGGCTGCAACTGCTTTGTGCTGCACTATTCCACCCGGGCAACTTCGGAGGAATGCTTCCCAACCCAGCTGGCACAGGCATCGCTTGCTATGCATCATATCCGGCAGCAGGCACAGGCGTATGGAATCGACCCGCAGCAAGTTTTTGTGGTGGGATTTTCGGCAGGAGGGCATTTGGCCGGGTGCCTTGCAACCATGTGGCACAGGCAGGAGGTCTATGATCTGGTGCCCATGCCCTTGGGGGACAACCGTCCCACCGGCGCCATGCTGATTTATCCGGTGGTGACCGGCGTATGGACAAGCGCCCACATGGAATCCTTCCGAAACCTTCTGGGCGAAGAAAAGCCCACGCCCCAAAAGCTGGAGCAGTGCAGCCTGGAAAACTGGGTGGATGAAAAAACCAGCCCGGTATTTATGGTTCACACCGCCAATGACCAGCTGGTGCCGGTGGAGAATGCGCTCTGCCTTGCATCCGCTTTTGCGCGGGCGAAGAGAAGCTTTGAACTGCACATCTATCCCGACGGCCCTCACGGTGTGGCGCTGGGCAATGAAATCACCCGCTGCGGGGAAGAAAAATGGGAAAACCCCGCCATTGCCCAATGGGTTTCCCATGCCGTGCTGTGGATGAAGCAGCAAACAGTCAACAGTGAAGGATAATCCACAATGTAGGAAAGAAATATTTTGAAAAATGGAGGTACTTATGAAAAGATTGCAATCTCTGACAGCGATTCTCCTGGTGTGTGCCATGTGCATCAGCCTGATGGCCTGTTCCAGGCAGAATCCCCCCACGGATCCGTCACAGACGCAGCCTACGACGGATACCTCACCCACAGACCCCACAACGCCGGAACCGACGAATCCGGAGCCCACGAACCCGGAGCCTACCACTCCGGAACCTACAACGCCCGAACCCACAACGCCGCAGCCCACGGAGCCCACGGTTCCTGTGGATGGGGCACCGACCCTGAATGTATCGGCTACAACGGTGGAAGGTGCCGTCAGAACGGAAATCACCCTGCCCACCGTTACCGCAACGGACGCAGAGGATGGGGATTTGACCGCCTCTGTGAGAATGAAGATTCTGTTTGAAACCGACTCCGTGTATGTGCTGCCCAAGGTCAATGCCACCGTTGGTGTGGCAGCGTCCGAATACCCCACTTACACACCTTCCAAGGTTGGCAGCTATAAGATTACCTACTTTGTCAAGGACTCCGCCGGACAGGAAACCCATGTGGAAGTGAAACTGCTGGTTTCTGCCAACACCGAGGATGCGCTGGGGCAGAACCTGGCTGGTAAGAACACCATGGAAAACTGGATTGTCTGCGATGCCAACCAGAATTCTGTCATCAACGAATACGGCGAAATCGTTATTGTCGGCAAGCCCGGCCAGAATTACACCGGTGCCGTCTATCAGGGCCAGAAGATCCAAAACGGCGATACCGTGGCCTTCTCCTTTGTGGCGCAGCCCCGTTCGGAGATTATGTTCTACAATGTCTCCTTCCTCATGACGCCTTCCTACAACCAGAGTAAGCCCGGCGTGGATGAAGGCACCTGGCCCAAGTATTTCAATATGCGTATTGGCGATGCCGTCGAGACCTTTGTGGTGACGGATAACAATGTCAACCTGGATTTGTTCCCCTCCATCGGCCTGAACCTGCTGGACGGCAAGGAGCACACCATTGCCATCAAGATTGATGTGGATGACGAGAAGGTGACGGCAAAGCTGTGGATCGATGCCGACACCTCTGCCGCACCCTCCCAGACCAATACCGTTTACAGAAGCGCGGTGGAGGCCAAGTATGGTGCTGACAGCGCAAACCTGAAACTGTTCAACAAGAACATCTCCGGCTGGCTGAGCTTTGGTGCCTTTGTCACCGGCCCCGATACCAGCAATGACGGCATGGTGCTCAAGTCCCTGTCCATCAATGGCAGCAACGCCATTTTGACCCCCGAACTGAAGGTTGGTGCATTTGACAAGATGCTGCTGGGGCAGGAATATACGCTGCCGACCGTGACGGCCAGAGATGCCAACGATTACTCTGACATTTCTTCTCTGGTAAAGGTCTATGTCAAGGCACCCGACGGCGAATTTACCGAACTGAAGACCGGCACCTTTACCCCTGAAGTGGCAGGCAAGTACACCTTCCGCTACATTGTCATTGATCGCAGCGGCAATCAGGGCTACGCGGAATATGTGGTCAACTGCTCCAAGGGCGAATCCGAGGGCGGACCTGTCATCACCTTCGCGGATGATGTAAAGGATCTGTATACGGTGCAGGTGAATGGCACGCTTCGCGTACCCGTTCCCACATCGGTGAAGGACTCCTTTGGTGATGACCTTTCCAGCCAGCTGCGCATTTCCCTCATTGGCCGGGAGAAGGCAACGCTGGCACCCGGTGAAGCCTACACCTTCCACGCAGCCGGCCTGAACACCCTGCGCTATGAGGTGGAGGACTACAATGGCAATGTCACCCAGAGGGACATCACCATTCTGGTAGAAGGCATCGCCAGCGGCAACATCTTTGAGCAGAAGGACAGCTGGTACACCACTTCCGGCGCCAGCCTGAGCAACGGCATCATGACCGTGTCCAGCGGCGGCACCACCTTCACCTATGCAGGCCAGAAGGTATATGACGAGAAGATCAGCATGCGGCTGAATCTGGATGTGATGGGCGCCAGCGGCAACGATGGTACCGGCATCCTGCTGATTAACATTCGTGGCGGCAAGGGCCTCAACAAGTTGCCCCAGTCCGGTCTGTACCCCGACGGCAGCAATGACTTTGCATGGCCTGAGGGCATGACCCTGCTGATTTCCAATCTGTACGGTGTCATCCTCAAGGGAAGCGGCTATAACAGCTCCGACTATGCAGTGGCCCAGCTGCCCGCCGGCAATGTTTACGACACCTTTAACGGGAAGGATGTGGACCTGTCCTTCCAGGCAACCGATGTTTACGACGAAAATGGCAACTTCAAGGGCATTCGCTTCCAGCTCTGGCTCGATGGCGAGCGGATTAACTGGGCCGGCGGCGCTGCCGACGAGAACGGCGATATTTTCCTGACCAGCCGTGTGGTCAGAATCAACGAGAATCTGACCCAGGCGGGCTGGCTGAGCTTCTTCTTCAATGAAGCAGATACCGTCAATGGTGAAAAGACCGTTATCAAGGCTTTGACCATCGACGGTACCAAGCCCCTGCAGATGGTCGTGACCATGGACAAGGAAGAGGACCAGCTCTTTACCATGGGTCAGGAGTACACCCTGCCCGTGATGAAGCTGGTGAATGACGGCGTGGATGTTTCCGACCAGGTGAAGAAGTTTATCTGGATTGGAGGAACCCAGAAGCCCGACCTGACCGGCGAGGGCTACACGGATTTGACCATCACCACCGATTATTCACATAGCAAGGGCTTTACCGTGATTTATGTCTATGAAGGCAAGGAAATTCGCAGCATCCCCGTCAGCTGTGTCAGCATCGTGGATGTCCGCCTGACGCTGGACAAGGAAAGCTATACCGCCGTGTTTGGTGAAGATTTCACCCTGCCTGTCTACACTGCATTGGAGGTAGGGGAGGATGTGACCGACCGTGTGGTGGTGATGCTGCAGACTGGCTCCGGCGAAGTGAATGTGACCGGGCAGACGGTTTACCGTCCCACCGGTACAGAGGCATTCCAACTCAAGTATTATCTGGATGGCGACCTGCTGAAGGTTCAGGTGGTTGAGGTAACCATTCCCACTAAGAACATCACCGCAGAAGGCCATGTCACCGACGGCGGCGCATGGGTATACACGGCTGAGCAGATTTACAACAGCGCCGTGACCCTGAAGTTCAAATTGAATTCGCCCATGGAAAGCCAGAACTTTATCGACTTCGCCCTCCGCGGCAACAGTCAGAATCCCGATGACCTGTTCCATTATCAGAACGGCCTGGTGCTGCGTTTTGAGAAAAATGCCACCTGGGGCACCTTTATTAAGATTGGCTATGGCGGCGATGACGGTTGGTTTGATGCTGCCTACGGTGAGTCCATCCGAAAGTTCGACAGCATTGACTGGACGCAGGAGCACACCATTACCTACACCGTGCAGGATATTTATAATGGGGATACCTTCGTTGGTATCCGCATCGATGTGGACTTTGACGGCGAAGAGATTAGATTCAAGGACATGAACTACGCCGGATATATCTCCACCAGCGACGGTACTTACCTGCTGATTCCCGCCTCCTACCTGAAAACGGCCCCGGCTGACCGCTTTACCCCCAGCTACCTGTTTGCCTGGAGCCATGGCAATAAGGTGGTAGTGACGGAGGCTTATCTGGCAGATTTGGGTGGGAAGAAGGGGGATATTCCCACCGAACCCGGCGAAGATGAAAAGCGCGACAATATCGCGACCGAAGGCCATGTCACCGGCAGCGGTGCCTGGGCCTATACCATCAAGCAGATTTACAATGCGGATGTTACCCTGAAATTCACCCTGGATGCCCAGCTGGAAGCCAACAACTGGATCGACTTTGCCCTCCGCGGCAATGTTCAGGATGCAGGCGACTGGTTCCATTACCAGAACGGCCTGGTGCTGCGCATGAAGAAGGATGCCACCTGGGGCACCTTTATCCAGGTCGGTTACGGCGGTGGAGACGGCTGGTTCGACGCCATCTACGGAGAGTCCAACCGGAAGTTTGACGACATCGACTGGACCAAGGAACACACCATGGGCTACACCGTGGAAGATATTTACGAGGGCGAAACCTTTGTTGGCATTCGCATTGCCGTGACCTTTGACGGCGAAGTGATTACCTTCAAGGATATGAGCAGCGCCGGATATACTTCCACCAGCGATGGCACCTATCTGCTGATTCCCGCTTCTTATCTGGAACAGGAAGCTGCACCTGCTGACCTCCGCACGCCCAGCTACCTGTTTGTCTGGGGCAACGGCAAGGCCGTTACTGTGACGGAAGCTTATCTTGAGAACCTCAGCAATATCGCATCCAAAGGCCATGTCACCGGCGGCGGTGCCTGGGCATACACCTCCAAGCAGATTTACAATGCGGACATTGAAGTGAAGTTTACCCTGGATGCCCAGCTGGAAGCCGGCAACTGGATTGACTTTGCCCTCCGCGGCAACAGCCAGGATGCAGGCGACTGGTTCCATTTCCAGACGGGCCTGGTGCTGCGGGTGAAGAAGGACGCCACCTGGGGTACCTTTATTCAGGTCGGTTACGGCGGCGAAGATGGCTGGCTTGACGCCATCTACGGCGAATCCAACCGGAAGTTTGACGACATCGACTGGACAAAGGAACACACCATTGGTTACACCGTACAGGATATTTACGAGGGGGAAACCTTCATTGGCATCCGCATTGCAGTGACCTTTGACGGCGAAGTGCTTACCTTCAAGGATATGAGCAGCGCCGGATATACCTCCGAAAGCGACGGCACCTATCTGCTGATTCCTGCATCCTATCTGGAAACGGCGCCGGCAGACCGCTTTACTGCCAGCTACCTGTTTGTCTGGAGCAACGGCAAGAATGTTACGGTCAAGGAAGCCTACATCACGGAACTGTGATTTCTTCATCTGGAGAATAATGGATATGGCGTCCGGAATGAAAAAGTAAACAGTTGAGCAACGCGGAAAGCTGCTGCAGAAGAAATGAGTAATTGTTTGTGATGCAGCAGCTTTTTCCAAAAGGAGCGACAAATGATGAAAAGACTTGTTTGCCTGATCCTGGCACTCGGCATGGTGATGCTGGCCGGTTGTGCGGCTAACCAGCAGACGACGGATGGCACCACACCCACAACTGTGCCTGCTGCCGACCCTGCAACACAACCTGCCACAGTGCCTGACACAGTGCCTGCAACGCAGCCTGCTACCACACCTGATACAACGGAGCCGACGGCGCCCCCTCCCACAACGCCCCCAACCGTGCCGGTGGAAGAGGTGGTCTGCCCGCCGGACAATGTGATTGAGATTACGGAAATGATTGAACGAGATAACAACAAGGTAGTAACCGAACCCAGCTTCGAAATTCCGGATAAACTGGCGGAAAACCCCAATGCATTCCGGCTTCCGGCGCTGGTTTCCGACAGGATGCTGCTCCAAGCCCTGGCGGTAAACCGGATTTGGGGCAGCTGCACAGAGGATGGCCCTGTGGCCGTCCGCCTGACAGATACGGAGACCGGCAACACGCAGGTCTATTACGGAAACTGTGAAAATGGCGCCTTTCTGGTTTATGTGGGCAGCAATCCCCATGGCATGAAAGTGAAGCTGGAAATTATCACGGCATCCGGCAGCAAAAGAACCATTCACGATATTATTTTTGGCGAGCTGTTTCTTGGCTGCGGCCAATCCAACATGGGCTGGACGGTAGGACAGTGCTACAGCGGAACCACCGCGACGCTTCTTTATCAGGAGGAAATCGACAGTTCCTACAATGAGGACATCCGGCTGTTTGGCCTGCTGCCCAACCAGTCCAATGCAGTCGTTTCGGATGTGTACACCTCTTCCACCAACGGCTGGCAGATAGCCCAGCCCCACACCATTGTCAACTTCAGCGCGGCTTCCTATTTCTTTGCACGGGAGCTGAACAGGATGTACAATGTGCCGGTTGGCGTGATTTGCAGCTGTATGGGCGGTACGGATATTTACACCTGGACACCGGCAGAGGAAGCAGGGGAGTGCCAGGGCACCGTCACGGATGCTTCCACATTCTACAATGCCATGATTTATCCCCTGCGCCATGTCAATGCCCGGGGCGTTCTGTGGTATCAGGGCGAGGGCTCGGAGGCTGTGTACTATGCCCACAACCTTTCCCTGCTGGTGCAGGGCTGGCGGCGACTGTTTGAACGGGACAACCTGTTCTTCGCCATTGTGCAGCTGCCTCGCTACGCGGCAAATGACAGCGGCAGCTTTGAACGCCGCGAGGCGCAGAAGGAAGCGGCCCTGTCCATTCCTTTCTGTACATACAGCGTCAATATTGACCTTGGTACCATGACAAAGGATGTGGCGGAGGGGGATGACTTAAATCCCTATGGCATTCACCCCTATGACAAGCTGCCCCTGGGCAACCGTCTGGCCCATGTGGTGGCAAAGGATGTGTATCATGCAGAAGGTGTCTGGTCCTCGCCTTATCTGGAAGCGGTAACGGTGGAAGGAAACCGGGCGGTTTTGAAATACGCCAATGTGGGTGCCGGATTGGTGCTGCGCGGTCAGGCCGGGTTTGAAATTCTCGGTTCCAGCGGTAAGACCTATGCCTGCGTTCCCACGCTGCGCTCCAAGACAGAAGTAGAGCTGACCATTCCAGAAGGGGAAACCATCCGGATGATTCGCTATGGCTACGCAAGCAGCAGTTCGCTGGTGAACCACATGGAGCGCTATGCCGACTGTGTCAGCCTCTACAATACGAAAAACAACAACCAAGTGGCTTACCCCGCAGAGCAATTTATCTGGAAAGGATAAGACCCGAGCAAAGGAGAAACAATGGATAACCTTCAAAACAAAAAAGCGGAGCGGCTGCGAAAAAGAAGAAAAAACCTGGCGTACATGCGGGCAAACTGGGGTAATTATGCCATGATGGTTCCCGGCATTCTGTGTCTGGTGCTGTTCTCGTTTATTCCCATGTATGGCTTGTATATGGCCTTTGTTGACTACAATCCCATGATTCCCAATCTGTTTGACAACAAATTTATGGGACTGTACTGGTTTAAACTGATGTTCAGCGAGCCGGATTTGTGGATTCTGGTACGCAATACCCTGATTCTGAATCTGTGGAAACTTCTGATTTGTTTCCCTGCGCCGATTATTCTGGCACTGCTCATCAACGAAATCAATAACCGCCTGTTTAAGCGTGCCTTCCAAACCGTGTCCTATTTGCCCAACTTCATTTCCTGGGTCATTGTGTCGGGTATGCTGACCATTCTGCTTAATACAGACAACGGCATTCTCAATGCGATTTTGGAGAAGTTTGGAATGGAGCCGGTAAGCTGGTACTCTGACCCCAGTAAATGGCGGGCCATTCTGGTTATCACCTCTCTGTGGAAGAGTGTTGGCTGGGGAACCATCATGTTTCTGGCGGCCATTACCTCTATCGACCGGGAGCTGTATGAGGCGGCGGCTCTGGACGGTGCCGGCAAATTCCGGCAGACGCTCTCCGTGACGCTGCCTGCCATCGCCCCCACCATTACCATCACCTTCATTCTGACGGTGGGCAAGCTGTTTGCAGACGATTTTGACCAGATTTATTCTTTGGTTGGCGGCAACAGCATTCTGGGAGAGACAACCGAGGTCATCAGCACCCAGATTTTTGGCTTTGTCAACAGCGGCGCTTATAAGGAGTTCCCCCTGGCAACGGCCTATGGTCTGGTGCAGGGCATCATCTCCCTGATTCTGATTGTGTCCTCGAATAAGGTCGCGAAAAAATGTGGGCAGGAGGGTATTTGGTGATGAAAATTCGGTCCAAAGGTGAAAAAGTTTTTCAGGTTTTCAATTACATCGCCCTGACCCTGCTGGGGCTGATTTTTGTGGTTCCCTATGCATTGATTCTGGCGGGCTCTCTCACCAGCGAGGCGGCTTTTTTGCGGGATGGTTACTCCTTGTGGCCCAGCGAATGGTCTTTTGAGGCGTATAAGACGGTGTTTGCCGCAGGCTCTGATATTATGCAGGCTCTGAAAAGCTCCCTGATTATCACCATCGGCGGCACGGCCATTCAGGTGACGGTGACCACCATGATGGCCTATGGCCTGTCCCGCCGCAATTTGAAGGGCTCCAAGTTCGTGATGGGTATGTTGATTTTTGCCATGCTGTTCTCCGGCGGCCTGATTCCGTCCTATCTGTGGATTGCAGGCAAGCTTCAGCTGCGGAACAATTATCTGGCGGTGCTGCTTCCCGGCGCGCTGAATATCTGGAACTGCATTCTGACCATCAACTACTTCCGCACCATTCCCGTGGAACTGGAAGAAGCGGCGAAAATCGACGGCTGCGGCAGCTGGCGGATGTTCTTTAATATCATGCTGCCCATGGCTATTCCCATTATTGCCACGATAACCCTGTTTGCCGCGGTGCAGTACTGGAATATGTGGGCAGAGCCGGCACTGTATTTTGACGGCAATCACCGGTATATGCTGCCGCTGACCGCACTGCTGCGGGAAATCATTCAGGAGGACATCAGTCCTTCCGGCGGCGGTGTCCGCGGTGTATCCGAAACGGTGAAGATGGCCACCACGGTGCTGGCCACACTGCCGATCATCTGTGTTTACCCCTTCCTGCAAAAATATTTCATGTCCGGCTTGACGCTGGGCGCAGTCAAGGGCTAAGCATAAACTGGCCATGGAGGAGATAACATGAAAAAATTAAGAGTAGGCGCTCTGATTATGGCGCTGTGTATGATGCTGACGCTGGTTTTGTCCGGCTGTCAGGCGAAAGAACCTGTTGCAGGCCAGGTTGTGGTCTTTATAGAATACAACGGCGCACAGGGAACGGAAGATGCCGCAGTAAAGGCTGCCATTGAGGAAAAATTTCTGAAGGACACCGGCATTCAGCTGGATTTGCAGGTCGAAGCGGTAGGTACCGATATGATCGGCCAGAAAATTGTCACGGCCATGGCCGATACCACCATGGCGCTGGATGGATTTGTGACCCATTACGGCAGCGACGCACCTATCAACAACTATGTGCTTGATGGGCTGACCATGGACCTTACCCAGCTGGTGCAGGAAGAAGCGCCGCACTACTACGCCTCTTTCAACAGCACCACAGACCCCAACGGAACCATTTACAGCAGCGGTTCCGTGGACGGGAAACTGTATGCCCTGTCCAGCAAAACCAGAAATTCCGGCTGGGGCATGCTGATTCGCAAGGACTATATGTCCCAGACCTCTTTCAACCCGGACGACTACGATGTGCTCAATGAAAATCACAAGAGCATGTCTGTAGACGAGTTCAAGCAGATGATTACGGAAATGAAGGCCAATACAGCTGTGGAACGGCCGGTGGTGGGCAGACCCTGGAGCCTGGACTATTTCTTCACCGCTCCCTTTGGTGCCGTTTCCTATGGTGAACAGGTATTGGACGAGGAGGGGAATCTGATTCCTGCCTATGCGGATGAATCCTATCTGAAGGTTCTGGAGCTGTACAGATGGATGCAGGAAGAGAAGCTCTGGACGGAGAATCCGGCCAATGCCCAGAACCTGCTGAACTACTTCATTTCCGGCAAGGGTGCCATCTATTGCGACTGGCCGGAAATTTCCAGCCAGATTGAAGTGGCCCGGAATCTGAAGGAGGCCGCTGGCGTGGACTGCATTGTGATTGAGCCTCTGCTGAAGGAAGGCTCCGCAACCGAAACCAACGGAAACTCCCGGATCAACGGCGCGTTTTCCGGCCTTGCCGTTCCGCTGAAGTCTACCAACTATCAGCTGCTGCTGAAGTACATCGATTGGCTCTATACCGATCCTGCAAACTATGAGCTGGCGGCCTACGGCATTGAAGGAAAGCACTGGGTTCGGACGGAGGGGGCCAATGGCGAAATCTGTAAGGACTATCCTGCGGATAAAAAGGAGCAGTATGAGAAGGCACTGCCTTACTCCGGAAAGTATTGCCTGGTTGAGGATTATCATATTTCCGATTTGCTCAGCGCCACCTATTCCCAGCAGGAAATGGATTTGATTTCTGCGGTGCGGGATTTCCCGGTATATCCGGCCGATGGATTTGTCACCGAAGGCATGATGCTGCCCGCTGTTCCGTCCACGGACAGAAAGCTGCGCAACATCTCCACCGCTCACTTTGATGAATATGTCAGCATGCGCGCCTATGCCTGGAGTGATGCAGCATTGCCCAACGGGCAGACACTGGAAACCATGTGGCAGCAAATGCATGATAATCTCTACGGTGATTACTTTGCATATGTGGCCTACAATACGGAAAATTACAACAAAATCGTCAAAAACTGATTTTAGGAGGAATGTTCCATATGAAAAAGAGAATCCTTTCAATTACGCTGATGGCGGCATTGCTGCTGTCCAGCCTGGCCATGCCTGCCGCGGCAGCAGGGGATAAGATTAACCTGCTGGCATCCAAAGCCGACTGGTCTGTCTTTGAGGAAAACAGGTCGGAGTTGACCATTTCCGATGGCGTTATGAGCATTACCCCTACTGATACCGATGCCGGCGCCACCTATGTGGCCAATTCTTACAAGAACGGCGTGATTGAATTTACCTATCAGCTTTCCTACGACCCCGCGGTTGACCCTTACAGCCAGAATGACGGCGCACTGCTGCCCGGCAGCTTCTGGGGCGTTCTGTTCGGCAATCAGGTCACCGTTGACGAGAACTGGGTGGGTGTGAATGTGCTGCCCTGGTCCGTTTCCGGCGCGTATACCTATATGCTCTGCTTCGATACGGAAAGACAGACCTCCGATAAAACTTCTCCCCGCTACAATCAGGTGGGCCTGTCCCTCAGACGATACAATGCCCTGGGCGGCCATGACTATGCGGCTTTCTGGTCTACCGTAGAGCCCGGCGACTTTGACTATGTGGTCAGCAACGGCGGCACGGCCCATTCCAAGACCCCTGCTTTCTCCAAGCCTGTGACGGTGGAGGATTGCTTCGATACCGATAAGCATACGGTCAAGCTGGATTACCGTGCGGAGTATGTGGCTGACGGCGCCGAAAAGGATGCCATGGTCATCAATGTGTGGTTCGATGGCGAGCTGGTTCTGACGGTTGTGGATGAGATGCCCTTTGAGGGTGAAAGCTGGGGCACTGTGGTCGATATCGACAAGCGCGACCAGAACGGCTACCTGGGTATCTTTGCCCACCACGCCAGTGTTTCCGATGTGCAGCTGTACGACTGGAAGGTGGATATTTCCAACCTGACCGTGGAGGACCTGGGCGTTATGAAGAAGAACGGGGGAGAAGTGAAACCCGACCCGACCCAGCCGAATCCCACCACCCCGGATTCCACCACGCCGGATTCCACCACGCCGGAGCCCACTGAGCCTTCCGCTACCACGCCTGAACCCACTGCCCCCTCTGAAACTACCCCGAAGCCTACAGAACCGAGTGCATCTACTCCTTCCACCCCGGAGCCCACCCAGCCCGGCGCTGCTGAACCTGAAAGCAATGCCACCGGCATCATCATTGCCGTCGTTGCGGTGGTTGTGGTAGCAGCTGTGGTGGTCGTGGTCGTGCTGAAAAAGAGGAAATAAGAATGAAAAAGAGTATTTCGCTGATTTTGCTGGCTTGTATGCTGATTGGCATATTATCCGGCTGCGGGCCAACGCCTGACCCAACGGTGCCTTCGTCCACCGCACCCTCCGGCACCACGCCTGACCCCACCGAACCTTCTGCCACCAAGCCAAACCCCACCGAACCTGATCCCACGGAGCCCTCGGTCACCGAGCCTGACCCCACGGAGCCTTCTGCCACAGAGCCGGTGGAAGTGGAAAAGAAGCCCGACGGTCTGACCGTGGTCAACGGCAGACTGATGAAGGGCGGCGAAGAATTTTACGGTGTCGGCGTTAACTACTACGATATGTTCATCGGCATTTTCTACAACAAGTGGGATACCTCCAATGTGATGAATGCACTGGACAATCTGAAAGCCTATGATTGCAAGGTCATTCGCTTTGCAACCCTGCCTTTTATGGCCAAGGACATGGGCTACTACACCATGGTGGAGGACACTTATTGGAGCAAGCTGGATGAAATCGTGAAAAAGTGCGAGGAGCTGGAAATCGGCCTGATTCCCTCCATGTTCTGGACCTTCTCCTGCTTTGACCAGTATGGAGAATCCTATCAAACCGCTATTTTTGATGAAAACAGCAAGGGCATGGCCTTTATCCGGGAATATACGGAAAAGTTTGTCCAGCGCTATGCCGAATCTCCTGCCATTTACGGATGGGAATTCTCCAATGAGAAGATTCTTTCGGCGGACCTGCCCCATACCGTGGGCACCAGTTCCTACTATTCCACCGATGCTCTGAACCATATTTACGCGGAATGGGCCGCCATTGTGGCCGCCAACGATCCCTATGACCGGGTAATTTCCACCGGCGATACCAACCCCAGAGAGTCTCAGTACAACCAGTGGAAGAACGGAACCTGGAACAGAGATACCATGGAGCAGCATCTGGAAGTTATGGCAGCCATCAACCCCGGTGACATCAACACCGTCAGCCAGCACCAGTATTCTCTGGGCTCTGTGCTAGGGGCAGGGGATAAAACGGCACCTTTGTTTGATGCAAAAACATGGAAAACCTTCTTTGAATACCTGCTCAATGTATCTTCCAACATGGGTAAGGCTTGCTATGTGGGTGAGGCGGGATTTGCCCTGTCCAAGGATTTGGGCTGGGAAAATGTGACCGAGGAGCACCTGCAGGCAGTTTATGATTCCATTGGAAACGCCACCTGTGAAACCGGAATGCAGCTGGTTCTGCTGTGGAACTACGACGACACCACCATGGAAACCGATGGCTATGTGTACCATCAGGGCGGCGGCGTTGAGTACAGCTGGAACGAGAATACCACATGGGGCCGGATTGCGCTGGAGATGATGAAGGAGGTCAATGCCAAGCTTGCCGCTGGTGAGAATTAACCTGCATCCTTAGAGGAATACCAATGATGAAGAGAAAAATTGCAATTTTTCTGCTTGTGAGCATGCTTGCAGCCCTTGGGGCTGCAGGCTGCTCCCGAACGCCACCGGAACCTACCGTGCCAGGCAGCACCGCGCAGCCTTCCGGTACCACAGAGCCTTCTGCGGCACCGGACCCCACCACAGTACCGGATCCAACTGTGGTACCGGAGCCCACCACGGTTCCGGACCCCACGACGGTCACCAATCCTACCACCATTCCCAAACCCACCGAGCCTGCGTCCCCGACGGAGCCGGTGGAGCGGAAACCGGATGGCCTGATTGAGGTCAATGGGAAACTGATGAAGGGCGGAAAAGAGTTCTACGGCATGGGAGTCAACTACTTTGATATGTTCACCGGCTGCATGGGCGGCAACTGGGACTATTCCAAGGTCATGACGGCCCTGGAGAATCTGAAAGCCTATGACTGCAAGGTCATCCGCTTCTCAACCCTTCCGTTCTATGCCAGAAGCATGGGATTGTATTTTGACCAGGAGGAGACCTATTGGAGCAAGCTGGATGCGCTGGTGGAAAAGTGCGAAGAGCTGGAGATTGGCCTCATTCCCTCCATGTTCTGGACATTTGCATTCTTCGACTATTACGGAGAGGTGTATGAGGAGGCCATTTTTGACGAGAACAGCCAGGGCATGACCTTCATGCGCACCTACACGGAAAAGTTTGTGCAGCGCTATGCCCAGTCTCCTGCCATTTACGGCTGGGAATTTTCCAATGAGAAAATTCTGGCGGCGGATATTCCGGGGCAGGAGCTGTATGATACCTACCTCTCCACCGATGGACTCAACCACATCTATACGGTCTGGGCGGATATTGTGGCTGAAAATGACCCCTACGGCCGCATCATCTCCACCGGTGACACCAATCCCCGGGAGAGTCAGTACAATCAGTGGAAACTCCATTCCTGGAACAAGGATTCCTGGGAGCAGCACCTGGAGGTGCTTGGCGCCATCAACCCCGGTAAAATCGACACCATCAGTCAGCACCAGTATTCTCTGGGCTCTGTGCTGGATGCCGGAGACCGCACCATGCCCCTGTTTGACGCCACAACATGGGATGCCTTCTTTCGGTATCTGAAGGAGGTTTCTGCCACGCTGGGCAAGGCCTGCTATGTGGGCGAGGCCGGTTTCGGCCTGGACAAGGCTCTGGGCTGGGAGAATGTCTCTCTGGAGCAGATGCAGAAGGTGTACGATGCCATCGGTGAAGCCGCCTACAACAATAAAATGCAGCTGGTTCTGCTGTGGAACTATGACGAATCCTCCACTCTGCCGGAAGGCTATATCTATGGCCGGGGCAGCGGAACGGAATACAGCTGGAACGAAAACATGGTCTGGGGCCGGATGGCACTGGAAACCATGCAGGCGGTCAATGGGAAATTCGCGGAAGACAATCCCTGATTTCCGGAAAGTGAATGGTAAAATATGGAAAATGACTACAAGGCAACAGGCCGGCTTGGCCTGTATAACGATGCTGACGGCCGCATGATGTTGGGCGGAAAGCCCTTCTATGGAATCGGTGTCAACTACTATGACCTGTTCCTGTCAGCCACTTCCCGGGATTGGGATACAGGCCCATCCCGGCGTGCCATGCGGACGCTCAAGGACTATGGCTGCAAGGTGATTCGCTTCTCCACGCTGCCGTTTTATGTGGAGGAGTTTGGATACTTCGAGCAGACAGAGCAATACTGGAAAGCCATGGATGAAATCGTGGCAGAAGCGGAAAGACTGGGAATTGGCCTGCTGCCATCCCTTTTCTGGACATACGCTGTGAACGATTACTGTGACGAGCCCTATCAGACGGCTTATTTGGATGACAACAGCAAGACCGTTGCATTTATGGAGCGGTACATCGGGGACTTTGTCCGGCGGTATGCCGATTCTCCGGCCATTTACGGCTGGGAGTTTTCCAATGAACGGGTACTGGGCAGCGACTTTCCAGATGCCTCCCATTTCAGAGCCCTGCACGCCAAAAGCAAGCGGCAGTGCCGGGATGAAAGTGACCGGGTGACCCTGGATGGCCTGAATGCCATGTACCGGCGCTTTGCCGCCTGTGTCTCCCGGGCAGACCCCCATGGCCGCATCATTTCCACCGGTGACACCAATCCGCGGGAAACCTCCTATAACCAGTATGCCCGGGGCGATTTTCACACCAAGGATACCCACGAGGAACACGAAAAGGTGCTGGATATCATCAACCCGGCTGGAATTACGGCGCTGAGCCAGCACCAGTATTCCTATGGTGAAGTGTTGGACCCCGGCGAGGAAACCTATCCGCTGCTGGACTATTTCAACACCTGGAGCAGCTTCTTTGCCTACCTGATGGAGATGGCAGGGAAGCGGAAAATGTCGACCTACGCCGGGGAAGTGGGCTATGCCCATGTCCATCCGGAAAACTATGGGGCCATAACGCTGGAGGGGGCCACCCGTCCTTTCTATGAGGCGGTGGTAGCGCAACGCAAAACGGGAATTCCGCTGATTTTGTTCTGGAACTATGACCCCGTATCCGTGCCGCAAAACCCCGACTATGTCTATGACCGGGGAACCGGAATCGAGTACAGCTTCAGCGAGCACAGTCCCAGAGGCAAACGCATTCTTGAAATTATGAAGGAAGGCAATCAGATTCTGGATAGCGAATATGATGGCTGTGAGGTGTCGCAAAATGGAAAAGCGAATTGAAAACTGGACATTGCGGGCACTTCCGGGAGAGCCGGTTCCCGATGCGGTGTCCAAAGCGGTGATGCAGGCTTCCGTGCCCGGAGATATTACCGATGAACTGATGAAAAACGGCCTCATCGAGGATATTCAGTTCGGAGATAATTATCCCAAATATCACTGGATCAACAATGTGCGGTGGGAATATACCGCCCGGGTGAATGTGACACCGGCCATGCTGGAGGAGGACACGCTGCAGCTTCATTTTGCCGGTATTGATACCTTTTCCGACATCTACTTCAACGGAAAACAGGTCTGCCATACAGAAAATATGTTCCTGCCCTATACCGTGGACATAAAACCGCTGGCTGTGGTGGGGGAAAATGAAGTTCGCGTGGTCATTTTGCCTGTGGACCAATTTACCACGGATGTGGAAGGAAAGTATTTCGGCGCTTTTCGCAGTGACCGTCTGCTGATTCGCAAGGCACAGTGCCATTTTGGCTGGGACTGGGCCCCGGAATTTTACGGCAGCGGCATCTGGCAGCCGGTCTCTCTGGTGGCGCGCAGCGACAGATGCATCCAGTGGGTGCGTATTCGCACCCGGAAAAACGGAATTGTGACCTTCTTCCCGGAGCTCAATTACAGCATCCGAAAGCCGGAATACAAACAGTATCAGGGCGACAAGCTGCGGATTCGGGTGTTTGACGGGGATGTGTGCGTGGTATTCCAGGAATTTGCCATGACCGGATATAAAAACCTTTGCAATGTGCAGGTTCCCAATCCCAAGCTGTGGTATTCCAACGGAAGTGGAGATGCGCCGCTGTATCAGTACACCGTGGAAATTGTGGCCAGGGATGGCTATACGGCGGACTTGTATCGTGGAAGCTTTGGTATTCGGGAAATTGTGCTGGATGAAAGCCCCAAGGGGGATGACCGGCTGGATTTCCGGGTGTATGTCAATGGCCGCAAGGTGTTCCTGCGGGGCTCCAACTGGGTTCCGGCCAGCTTCATGACCGGCGCCATTGCGGAGGAGCGCTACCACAAACTGATTCTGCTGGCCAAGCAGGCAGGCTACAATGTGCTCCGGGTATGGGGCGGCGGCATCTACGAGCAGGATATTTTCTACCAGCTGTGTGATGCCTACGGCATTTTGGTGTGGCATGATTTCATGTTTGCCTGCGGGGATATTCCCGATGATAACGATGCTTTCTGCCGCCTGGTGGAAAAGGAAGCAATCTATCAGGTCCGCCGGCTGGATAACCACCCCTGTATGCTGCTGTGGAACGGCGGCAATGAAATCAAGCAGGCCTTTGCCTATTCCGGAACGCCGGAGCTGGGACGGTATCTGACCGACCATCTGCTGGCAGGAATTTGCGCCAAGAATACGGATGTGCCCTACTATTGGGCCTGCCCCTGGTCTTATACCGATTTTGGAAACGATGTGACCTCCGGAGAAAGCCACCAGTGCGCCCTGTTTGAGGCTGCCATTGGCGGCGAGCTGTCCCAGTTCCGCCGCTATATTGTGAAAAACAAGCCCATTGCCACGGAGTGCGCCGGGTTAGGCCCCTGTCGGGTGCGTCATTTGAAGAAATTCATACCGGAGGACAAGCTGTGGCCCATCAACGATGTGTGGAAGCTGCATTTTGTCAGCAACCCCTATGAGCCGAAGCTCCCGCCCAGCTTTGCGCACTTGGAAAAGGAGGGGGCAGAGAGCTTCTTCGGCCAGGTGGATGGCTTGTGTGACTTTGTGAAAAAGGCCATGATTGCCCATGCGGATATTCTCCGGGGTGAAATTGATTACTGCCGGGCGGACGAAGCCACCTGCGGCGGTATTCTCAACTGGATGTTCAATGACAACTGGCGAAACGGAACCTGGGCGGTGGTGGACTATGATTTCGGCTGCAAGCCTGCCTATTACGCCATGAAGCAGGCCTTTGCCCCGGTGCGGGCAGGTGTCGTGCAGCGGGATGACCACCATAGCGCGTTCCTTTCCAACCATACGGATGCGCCCATTACCCGCACCCTGCGGTTCGGACAAAAGCGGGTCGGCGGCGATGTGATTTTTGAAACCGTCCAGCAGGTGACTGTGCCGGCAGACAGCGTGGTGGAATTCCCGTTCCCGCAGCCGATTTGCGAAGATGCGGATGCCTACTTGTTTGCTGCGACGGAGCAGGAGAAAGCCATTGAATTTATGAATGGCTATGTTGGCGTACCCTTTGTGGGAGATATTTCTGTGGAGATTCAGCCAACCGGAATGAACGAAGGGCGTTACACCGGCGTGTGCCGGGTGACGGCTAACGCCTTTACCAAGGCGGTGTTTTTGGATGCGGCAGAGGAATTTGACTTCTATGCGCAGGACAACTATTTTGACATGGAATGCGGCGATGTGGTGGAGATTCCCTTCTCCTGCGGCGCTGCCTTTGAGCCCGGCGATATTCATGTAAAGACTTTTGCGGATGAATGGGAGGAGTAATCCCATACCGGAAATGAAAGACACCGCAAGGTGCCTTTCATTTTCCCGGATTACCTTATAATTTTGAAAAAGTGAGGTAAGTGTAAATGTATGATGGTTTCCGGCCGGGAAAAACCTGGTACGATACAGATGGCAAGCGGATTCAGGCACACGGCGGTTCTATAATCTGTGTGGATGACACCTTTTACTGGTACGGCGAAAACAAAGAGGGAATCACCGGCACAGCAACGGGGGAGAAATGTCCCTACTGGCATCATGGGGTTCGGCTCTATTCCTCGCAGGATTTGTATAACTGGAAGGATGAGGGCGTCATCATGTATGAGCAGGAGGACAAAGCCCATCCGTTCTATCCTGCCAACATTATGGACAGACCCCATATTCTCTACAATGGGGAAACGAAAAAGTTTGTTCTGTGGGCAAAATGCTCCCGCCTGGCGGATTTTGGGGATTGCTTCTTTGGCGTTTGCGTCAGTGAGGATATTCACGGCCCGTTCCGGTATGTGGGTGCCAATGAGTGCACGCCCTACCATTGCGGGGACTTTGACCTGTTTGAACTGGAAGGGAAAGTCTATGTCATCTATGAAAATCCCCATACCCAGATGATTTGCCAGACCCTGAGCCGGGACTACACCCGGCTGACCGATGAGGTGAGCGTACATCTGCCGGAAAAATGTCCCCCCTTTACCCGGGAGGCACCGGCTTACTTTCGCCGCAACGGGAAAAACTATGTGCTGACCTCCGGTACCACCGGCTACTATCCCAACCCAACCCTGACCCACACCTTTGATGACCCCCATGGCCAGTGGGAAACGCTGGGCATCAGCTGCGAGAATGATGTGCAGAACAATTCGTTCCATGCCCAGTTTTCCTCCGTATTTCAGCATCCCCATATTCCGGATTTGTATATTGCGCTGGGGGACCGCTGGCTGAACGATTTGCCGCCGGATTTGCCGGATATGGGCAATATTTTCCACCGGCTTTTTGATTCGGAGATGCCGCCGCTGCCGGAAAACTTCAGCTTTGCGGCACTGTCGGCGGAAAATACCAGCGAAGCAAACTATGTGTGGCTGCCGGTTCAGTTCCGGGAGGACGGTACGCCCTATCTGCGGTGGATGAGCCAGTGGACAACCGACGCGTTTCGTGCGGAGAAATAGCACAAGCCCGTAAGAAGGAGAACAAGCATGAACAGATTCAAAAATGCCAAATGGATTGGCAGCGGACTGCGGATTGTGGGGCGGGAAGGGACAGACCTCAGCCCCGCCTTGCAGCTTCGCCGGGAAATGGACTTGCAGGAAGCGGTGGACAGCGCCGTGTGCCATATTTGCGGTTTGGGCTGCTATGTGCTGTATGTCAATGGACATCGCGTGGGAGATGATGTGCTGTCACCTGCGTTTACCGACTACGACAAGCGGGTTTTGTTTCAAAGCTATGATGTGGCGCCTTATCTGAAGCAGGGCAAAAATGTTGTGGCGGTGAAACTGGGAGATGGCTTCTATAATCAGACCGCCCACGATACCTGGGGCTTTTATCAGGCTGCCTGGCGGGATACGGTCAAGCTGCTGCTTGCTCTGGAAATCAATGGGCATCAGGTCCTTGTGAGCGATGACAGATGGAAGCAGAGCCTGAACGGTGCAACCATTCACAATGCGATTCGAACCGGCGAATACTACGATGCACGGAAAGAAGACGGCTGGATGCAGCCGGATTACGAGGATGGCACCTGGTGGAATGCCTGCATTGTTGCACCGCCTGCCGGGGTGCTGTGCCCGCAGGAACTTCCGCCCATTCGGGAATGTGAGGTGCTGCCTGCCATCGATATGTGGAAAACAGAAAATGGCTGGGCTTTCGACTTCGGTAAAAATATTTCCGGCTATGTATCCCTCCGGATGCAGGCCCCTGCCGGGGAAACCGCAGTGATTCGTTATGCGGAAAAGCGCAGCGGAAAAGAGTTGGACCAGGAAAACATTGCCTGCTATGTTCTGGACACGGATGCTTTTTCCACCGATAAATACACATTCCGCGGAGAGGGGACGGAGTTCTGGAAACCGGAATTTGTGTACCACGGATTCCGCTATGCGGAAATCTCCGGCCTGTCGGTTACACCGCAGCAGGATGCGCTGACGGCCTATTTTGTCCATACGGATTTGCGCAAAAAGGGAGATATGCATACCTCAAGCGACCTGCTGAACTGGATTTATGATGCAGGCATCCGTTCCTTCCTGGGAAACTTCCACGGAATCTCTGAGGACTGCCCCCATCGTGAAAAAAATGGGTGGACCGGTGATGCGGCAATTTCTGCCGGATATGCGGTTTGCCATTATGACATGGCATCGGCATATCGAAAGTGGGTTACAGACATTGCAGACAGCCAGCGGCCGACCGGCCAGCTTCCGGGCATAGCGCCCACCTCCGGCTGGGGCTACAATTGGGGCAGCGGCCCGGCATGGGATGCGGCCATGTTTATCCTGCCTTATGAACTGTACCTGGAAACAGGAGACACCTCCTGCTTTGACATCATCTATCAGGCGGCGGAAAAATATCTGGAATATGCGAAGTATTACCGCAATGGCGGCCTGGTGTGTTATGGCCTGTCAGATTGGCTGCCGCCGGATTTGCCGGATTTGAAATTGATGGATAACCGCTTGTCTGATTCCTGCTATTACTATGCCATGCAGATGATTATGGCAAAAATGGCAGAATTGGCCGGAGAAAAGGAAAAGGCAGCGCAGTATCGTGCCGATGCCCAGGAGACAAAGGACGCGATTTGCAGCCACTATATTCAGGGCGACTGCGTGGATAACAATGGACAGGGCGCGCTTTCTGTGGTTCTGTATTTTTCCATTGTGGAAGGGGAGCAAGCACAGAAAATCGCTGCTCGCCTGGCAAACACGCTGAAGCAGGACAATTACCGATATAAGGTGGGAATTCTGGGCATGAAGGCCATGCTCAATGCCCTGTCCCGCTATGGCTATTCGGATGTTGCGTATCGGACGGTCAACCGTTATGATTATCCGTCCTATGGCTATTGGAAAAATGCGGGAGCAACCACCTTCTGGGAAAACTGGGATGGCAGCGGCTCACAAAATCACCATATGTATGCCGATGTCATCAACTGGATTTTCCGCAATGTGGTGGGCATCGCAAATGCAGGCGTTGCCTATGACCATTGCATACTGCAGCCCTATTTCTTTGATGAGGATTGCAGCGCCAGCGGCGAAACAGAAACGCCCCGGGGAATGCTTCGTTTTGCCTGGGAAAAGAAAGAAAACAAATTCACGGCGGAAATCCAGCTGCCCGAAGGGGTTGAGGCGGTTTT
>JBGVGH010000105.1:0-5555 GCA_045121575.1 Faecousia sp. | reverse complement strand
TTATACAGATGGGTCAGATGAGTCACACCGGCCCGAATGGCGGCAGTGGCCTCGTCGTAGTTGCAATCGGTGTGGGCAATGGATACGGTGCAAAGTTCTTTTGCCCGCTCCACAAATTCCACCGCACCCGGCAGCTCTGGGGCCACATCCACAATGCGAATCAGTCCGTCGCAGCCGTCATACAGCGCCTTGAACCCCTCAAAATCCGGGGCTTTCAGGTAATCCGGGTTCTGGGCACCCCGCTTTTTATAGGAGAAGTAAGGCCCCTCCATTTGAATGCCCCGGATGCGGCTGCAATCGGCAGGCTGGGCGTCACGGAGCTGTTTGGCGGTGGCAAATGCCTTTTCCAGTACCGGATAGGGGAGCGTCATGGATGCGGGGGCAAAGGAAGTGACGCCGCACTTGAGGAAGTGCCGTGCCATTTCCACCAATCCCTCGTAGTTGCCGTCGGAGAAGTCGTAGCCGGAGTTTCCGTGGCTGTGGACTTCAATCAGGCCGGGAATCACCGTGGCGCCGTTCAAATCGATGGCATCCTCCGGCACATTTTCCGGAAAGACAACACCGAATTTTCCGTCGGCCACTTCAAAAGCGCCGTTTTCAAAGGTAAATCGTTCTGTAAAAATGCGGGCGTTCTTATAAAACATGAAAACATCTCCTTACAAATGGTAAAATTTCATTCCTCCGACATGTACGGAGCAAAAATTGGCTCGATGAAATAGGTGCAGGCAACCGTCACCACGCCGGGAACCAGAATCACCAGCCATCCCTGCCACAGGCACAGGGCGATGCCCAGCACCACAAGCAGTCCCACCATCAGCGTCCGGGGCAGGTTTCCAATTGCCATGACCACGGTATTGACCAGCAGCTTTCCTACGGTATTTTCAAACCGGGATACCATGGGAAAGAGAATCCCCTGGATGCCGATGAGCAGGAATACAAAAACGCAGGCGACGAAAAACGCGGAAGCGCCAACCATTTCCTTTTCAATGGCGTTCCAAAGGAAAATCATGCAGTAGGCCACAGAAGCAAAGAAGGTCAGCCAAATCAGAGAAAGGGGAAGGCCGCGTCTCAGATTACTCTTGAAGGCCTGCCAGAACTTCCGGCAGGTGCCTTTCTCCCCACGCCGGAACACCTTGACCGCCACCGCGTACATCGCCGTAGTGGAAGGCCCAATCGTCACCACCGGAAGGCAGAAAAGCAGCCACAGCAGGCTCAGCAGCAGCGCATCGCTGATATGATTAAAAAGGGAATTGAGCAGGCCGTCCTGGCCGAATAAGGCGCGAAACATGGAATCCCTCCCGTTGGTCTTTTGATTATCATAGCACATGACCTTCCGTTTGTCATCAACAAAGCGTGAAAAAATCACCTTTCCCGCGGTTTGATGCGGATTCATCTGCTGCAGCTTTGCGCATAAACTGCTGTGAGGTGTTGCGTATGAAAAAGTATTTTAGAATGTTTTTCCCATTGTATTTTGTAACGGCGGCGGTGATGCTGACGCTGGTTTCCCTGTGCAGCCGGGCAGTGACGGTCATGACGGAAAACAGCGCCGTTGACAGAGAACACATCATCGTCATTGATGCCGGACACGGGGGCGAGGACGGCGGTGCCACCTCCTGCAGCGGCGTGCTGGAAAGCCGGCTGAATCTGGAATTTGCCCTGCGGCTGAATGATTTGATGCATCTTTTGGGCTTTGAAACCAAAATGATTCGCACCACCGATATTTCTATCTATACCGAAGGCAGCACCATCGCCGCCAAAAAGGTATCGGATTTGAAGCAGCGGGTGAAAATCGTCAACGAAACGGAGGGCGCGTTTCTCGTATCCATCCATCAAAATCTGTTCCCGGACAGCCGGTACAGCGGCGGGCAGGTATTCTATAATGGACAAGGCGAGGCAAAGGAGCTTGCGACCCAATTGCAGGCTGCGCTGGTATCTGCCGTGAACCCGGGCAGCCGCCGAAAAGCCAAACCGGCTGAGGGGGTGTATCTCATGCAGCACATTGCAAAACCCGGGATTCTGGTGGAGTGTGGCTTTCTGTCCAACCCGGAGGAGGAAGCAAAGCTGCGGACAGGAGAGTACCAGAAAAAAATTTGCTGTGTGATTGCCGCAACAGTGGCCCAATCGCTGTCAACCACTTGACGAGCGAACAAATGGTTGATATAATCGGAAGAAAGAAAGCGACAAAGGAGCGTACATCCATGGCAAAAGCAAAGACCGTATTTTTCTGCACCAGCTGCGGCACCGAATCGCCCCGCTGGATGGGCAGATGCCCCGGCTGCGGCGCGTTCAACACCATGCAGGAGCACATTGAAAAGCCGGTGGCTGCCGGAAAAACCAAAGCCGCTCCCATTGGCGGCGGACGGAAGCCAACGGCCATCCGCGCCGTGGATTCCGACAGCGAGATTCGCTTTTCCACCGGGATGCACGAACTGGACCGGGTCCTGGGCGGTGGTGCGGTGGAGGGCAGTCTGGTGCTGGTGGGCGGTGCGCCCGGCATCGGCAAATCCACGCTGCTGCTGCAAATCTGCGGCCAGCTGTGTGCCGGCAGGACGGTGCTCTATGTTTCCGGCGAGGAGAGCGAACGCCAGATTAAGCTGCGGGCTGAGCGCCTGGGGGTTCAGCCGGAGGGGCTGTTTTTACTGTCAGAAACCCGGATGTCCGATATTTTGGAAGCAGTGGAGGAAATGAAGCCGGATATTCTTATTGCTGACTCCATTCAGACCATGTATAACGAGGAAAATGAATCCTCGCCCGGCAGCGTTTCCCAGGTGAAGGACTGCACCATGTCCCTGATGACCCTGAGCAAGAGCCAGGGCATTACCGTGTTCGTGGTGGGCCATATCAACAAAGACGGCAATATCGCCGGCCCCAAGGTGCTGGAGCACATGGTGGACTGCGTGCTGTATTTTGAGGGCGATTCCAACACCTCTTACCGGCTGCTGCGGGCGGTGAAGAACCGCTTCGGCTCCACAAATGAAATCGGCGTGTTTGAAATGGCGGATACAGGCCTCATCGAAGTGCCCAATCCCTCCCAAATGCTTCTGGAGGGTCGGCCGGAGGGGGCCAGCGGAACCTGCGTGGCCTGCGTGATGGAGGGTACCCGCCCGGTGCTGACCGAGGTGCAGGCGCTGGTTTCCAAAACCACTTTCCAGGTGCCCCGCAGAACGGCGGACGGCTTTGATTTCAACCGGGCGGTGCTGCTGCTGGCAGTGGCGGAAAAGCGCGCCGGGCTGAAGCTGAATCTGTTTGATGCCTATATCAATGTCATCGGCGGCCTGCGGCTGGACGAGCCTGCGGCGGACTTGCCGGTTGCGCTGGCGGTTGCGTCTTCTTACCGGGATGCGGTGATTCCGGATGACCTGGTTGCCATCGGAGAAATCGGATTGACAGGCGAAATCCGCTCCGTCACCCACATGAATCAGCGTCTGGCAGAAGTCGCAAGACTTGGGTTTAAAAAGTGCATTATTCCGAAATTCGGCTCTGAAAAGTTGGAAATTCCCGGGACGCTCACCGTCTACCGGGTGCGCAACCTGCGGGAAGCCATTGAAGTTGCCATGTAAAAAAAGGGACTGCTGTGTTAGCCACAGCAGTCCCAATATAAATATGCAGGCAAAGCAGGGGGCAACCGTCAGTTTACATGGCCAGCCAGCCAATCAGGAAGCCGGCAATCATTCCAAGCACGCCGACGATGGCAAATTCCAGCGGGCTGCGGACATAGCGAACCCGGAAAACCTTCTGCAGAACGGGCCGCTCCACCACCTTTTCCACTTCCACGACCTTCTCGACTTCCACTTCCTTGGGAACCTCGACGATTTTCTCAACCTCGACGACTTTTTCCACTTCTTTGGGAACTTCTACAATCTTTTCTACGATTTTTTCGACTTCCCGGGGAACCTCGACGATTTTCTCAACTTCGACAATTTTTTCCACTTCTTTGGGGACTTCCACGATTTTTTCCACGATTTTCTCAACTTCCACGACCTTTTCTTCGGGAGCAGGTGTGGAAGCAGGGGAGCCGCCCTTTCGTCCGGTGGCGATAAATTCCACTTCCGTGTCCAATACCTCTGCCAGACGAATCATTTTCTGGGTATCCGGGACAGCCAGGCCATTTTCCCATTTGCTGACCGCCTGTCTGGACACTTCCATTGCAGTTGCTAACTGACCCTGAGACATATTGCGCTCCTTGCGCAATTCAATAATGCGTTCGCCAACCGACATATTCGTATCTCTCTTTCGTAAAAATTAGCAACTACAGGTTGCATTTCCCATTTTACACATTTTTTTCTGAAAAGTCAAGCTTCGACAGGGGATTTGCTTCAGAGGCCAGTTTCAGCTCCGTGCTTTCGATGTGGGTATAGATTTGGGTGGTGTTCAGATTCTCGTGGCCCAGAACCTCCTGCACAGTTTTGACATCCACACCGCCGGAGAGCATCATGGTTGCGGCTGTGTGCCGAAGCTTGTGGGCGGACAGCTCGTTGGCATCCAGACCTGCCATCAGCAGATATTTTTTCACCAGACGATGCACGGCGCTGACGCTGATGCGGTTATTATCGCGGGAACCAAACAGAGCGCGATTATCCGTTAGTATTTTTTTGTTGCGTTCGGGGAGATAGGCATCGATGGCTTTCCGGCAGGGGGTGCCAAAGTAGACGAACCGCTCTTTGTTGCCTTTGCCAACCACACGGATTCTGTCCTCATATACATCCGTCAGATTCAGGCCCACCAGCTCGCTGCGCCGGATGCCGCAGTTGAGAAACAGCATCAAAATGGCGTAATCCCGCTTTTCATTGGGCCCGGAAACCGCCTGCAGCAGCGCCGCGGACTGTTCCAGCGTCAGATATTTGGGCAGGCTTTTACGCAGTTTGGGATACTCCAAATCCGCCACGGGATTTTCCTGCAGCTGCTTGGTACGCACCGTCAGATATTTATAAAAGGATTTGATGGCAGAAAGCTTCCTGGCTCTGGAGGATGTGGAAATCCCGCGCTCCGGCACAGCGCTGTCCGGATTCTTGATGCGGACGGTGGTCAGGTACGACAGGAAATCAAACACATCCGATGTGGTGATGCTGCGAATAAAATCCAGGTCAATGTCCTTAATGGGAATGTCGTCCAGATTGGTATTGACCGGCATATCGTTGCGCATCAATCGCATGAAGCGCAGAAACATCCGCAAATCCAAATAGTATTCCTGAATGGTCAGATGGGACTGACCCTTGATGGTTTCGTGATAAATCAGAAAATCCCGCAGAATTTGCGGACAATCCTGGTATTGATTCATAACATAACCTCCAAAAGTACAATTTTTGTAAGGATAAAGCGCAGTACGCAAATCAGGCTCCAAACGCCCAAAAAACGCCCAAAGCGCTTTTTGGTATCCATATTATAGCACATCTGCACGCATAACGCAACAAAATTTTTATTTTGTTGCGTTCGTTTTTTGCGTTTATGGAGACAGATATAGGTACCTCTCTCTACTTTCACTCCGGTATGAACTTTGGACAGTTCCCCATCAGTAGCTGGTGCGGTGTGCTTTTTGTGTGTTACGGTTCATTCAA
>JBGVGH010000104.1:0-6904 GCA_045121575.1 Faecousia sp. | reverse complement strand
ACATAGGATGTTCCATCCTGACTTGAGGTGATACGGATGGAAATTTCTGAAAACAGCGTTTTGCTCCGGGGTGAGCTGGAAGGCCTTCCCCAGTTTTCCCACGAAAATCATGGCAGGCGGTTCTTCCGTTTCTTCCTCCGGGTACCCCGGCTGTCCGGGGCGGAGGATGTGCTGCCGGTGATTGCCCAGGAGAATCTGCTCGCCGCCCTCGACCCCTCCGGGGGCGGAATGCTGTGCGTGCGGGGGCAGATTCGCTCCCACAATTTGCGGGAAAACGGACGGCGGCATCTTTTGGTATTTGTCTTCGCCCTCTCGTTGGAAGCCGACGATGGCGCACCTGCCAACGAGGTGCGGCTGCAGGGCGCTTTGTGCCGCCAGCCCAATCTGCGGCGTACGCCCCTTGGCCGGGAAATCTGCGATGTGATGCTGGCGGTGCCCCGGGCCTACCGCCGGGCGGACTATCTGCCCTGCATCCTCTGGGGGCGCACCGCCCAGGAGCTTGCCGCCTGCCGCACCGGCGATGTGGTGGCCATTCAGGGCAGGCTGCAAAGCCGGGTTTATACCAAGCAGACGGAGGAAGGCAGCGCCCAGCGCACCGCCTACGAAATCTCCGCCCTAAGTGCCCAGATAGCGGAAGACCCCATGTAGCACCATACATAGCCCCATTCCCACAGCGGTCGGCAGTAAAAATGCCGCCGCTGTTTTTTTCACGCTGCCGGTTTCCCGGTAAATGGTGAGCAAAGTGGTGGCGCAGGGCCAGTGGAACACCGTAAATATCATGGCGCACACCGCCGTTTCCCAGCCCAAGTTCAAATTCCCGCCGGGAATCATCAAAATCAGAGGAATCAGCAGTTCATTTGCGGGAATGGACAGGCAAAACGCCAGCAAAATCATGCCGTTTAACCCCATGAAATGCCCCAGTGGCTCCAAAAATCCCGCCAAAACGCCCAGCAGCCCGGTATTGGACAGAATCCAGATGGCTGCCCCGGCGGGCGCCGCCACCGTCAGGGCGCGGGCCGCCACATGCAGCGTTCTGTCCAGCAGGGAACGCACCAGAATTTGCCCCAGCCGGGGCCGGCGCAGGGGCGGCAGTTCCAGAATAAAGGCGCTGGGCTGGTGCTTTAATGCCGTTTTGCTCAGCACGCCGGAGGCGGCCATGGCCCCCAGCATGCCCAACGCCACCGCTCCTGCCACCGCCAGCGCCTGCGTGATGCCGGCGCAAAACAGCCCCGCCAGCAGAATCAGCGCCGGAAACCGCCCGTTGCAGGGCACCATGGCGTTGGTAAGGATGGCCAGCAGCCGCTCCCGTGGAGAATCAATGATGCGGCAGCCGGTGACCCCCACCGCATTGCACCCCAGCCCCATGCACAGCGTCAGCGCCTGCTTGCCGCAGCCGCCGCAGGCGCGCATTTTGCCATCCAGCAAAAAAGCCATCCGGGGCAGATACCCCACATCCTCCAAAAAGGTAAAAAGAGGAAAGAAAATCGCCATAGGCGGCAGCATCACCGCAATAACCCGGGTGGCGGTGGCATAAATCCCATCCAGCAGGATTCCCTTCAGCCACCAGGGAAAATCTGCCATCCAGCCGGAGAGCCGGGTGCCCATGCTTTCAAACAGCCGCTGCAAAACCTCAGCCGGATAATTGGCGCCCCACACCGTCAGCCAGACCATAAAAAGGAGCAGAAGCAGCAAAATCGGCACGCCCCGGCGGCGGCTGACCAGAATTTTATCCAGCGTCAAACGCCACGGTGCCATTTTCCCCTGGGTAACGCATTGGGCCGCGATTTCCGCTGCCGCGGCAATGGGGCTGCCCAGGCTTTTCCGGGGCGCAGCAGGGGCTGCAATGACCCGCCGAATCTCCGCCACCAGCTCCCGCAGTCCCTCCTTTCCCGCGGCGGAAGTGAACACCACCGGCGCCCCCAGCATTTGAGAAAGGGTCTGTCCGTCGATTTCCACCCCCTGCTGTCGGGCTTCGTCCATCATGTTGACGCAAATTACCACCCGCTGTGCCCGCTGCAAAATCTGCACCGCCAGAATGAGATTCCGCTCCAGCGCCCCGGCGTCGCACACCACCACCACGCAGTCGGCCTGGCCGGAGGCAAGATAGCCGGCGGCAATGCGCTCATCCTCAGACTGTCCGTTCAGTGTATAAGTACCGGGCAAATCCACAAATTCCAGCTCCCCACGGCGCATTTTTCCCGCAGAGGCGTCCACCGTTTTGCCGCTCCAGTTGCCGGTGTGCCGCCGCAGGCCGGTCAGGGCGTTGAAAATGGTGCTTTTGCCCACATTGGGGTTGCCCGCCAGTGCCACAATCTTCTTTTGTTCTGCCCCGCCCCTCACGGCAGCCTCCGGGCGGCAATGTGATGCAAATCCGTCCGCCGCAGGGCGATGGTGGTGCCCCGCAGCCGCAGCGCCACCACGCCGCCGTCGGGGCTGCGGTAGCAGCAGGCTACCTTCGTCCCCGCCACCAGCCCGAAATCCGCCAGTCTTTTTTTCAGAGCCTTGGGGCAGCAGACCCTCGTCACTTCGGCCTCCATCCCGGGCCGCAGGCCATCCAGCCAAAAATCCATAGCCATCCCTCCCAAACGCAGTTATGCCATCTTATCCCCCAGGGCGGAATTTTGTGCAAAACTCTTGGCAAAAGCCGAATTTTGTGGTAAAATGCCTGCAAAAAGGAGGGTGCCTGATGGAAGAAAAAATCAACCGCATCATCGCCATTTTGAAAGACCGCTACCCCGACGCCCTGTGCGCCCTGCATTATAAAAAGGACTACGAGCTGATGATTGCCGTGCGGCTGTCGGCCCAATGCACCGACGCCCGGGTGAATCTCGTCACCCCGGCGCTGTTTGCTGCCTATCCCACGCTGGAGGCCATGGCGGGGGCGGATATTTCCCACATCGAGGAGCTGGTGCATTCCTGCGGCTTTTACAAGCACAAGGCCCGGGACATTGTGCTGGGCTGTCAGATGCTGCTGTCGGACTACGGCGGGAAAGTGCCGGGCACCATGGAGGAGCTTCTGCGCATCCCCGGCGTGGGGCGGAAAACCGCCAATCTGCTGCTGGGGGATTTGTACAGCGTGCCGGGCAGCGTGGTGTGCGACACCCACTGCATTCGCATCTGCGGCCGTCTGGGACTGACCGACGGCACCAAGGACCCGGAAAAATGCGAGCAGCAGCTGCGAAAAGTGCTGCCGCCGGAGGAAAGCAGCGACTTCTGCCACCGCATTGTGCTGTTCGGTCGGGAAATCTGCACCGCCCGCAGTCCCCAGTGCGCCGACTGTCCCCTGGCACCGCTGTGCCGGGAAATGACGGGAATTTGACAAAAAAGCCCCGAAGCGCCGCGGCGCTTCGGGACTTTCGTATGAAAAAACGCATCCCCCGCAGGGATTGTAGGGACACCCCTCCCGGGGTGTCCCTACCGTATTTACTACCCCACAATCAAAATTTCCCGGAAAATTCAAAAATGGGAAATTAGGGTTTGTCAGGCTGAGAAAATATCCCCCCTGTAGGGGCAGCATACATGCCTCCCGGGCATTTCCCATGGAAATGCCATCCGCGAGGCGGATAAATGTCATCCTGAGCGGAGCATTAGCGAAGTCGAAGGATCTCATGGAAAAAGCGGAGATTCTTCGACTCGCCTCCGGCTCGCTCAGAATGACACTGAGGGGGGACGGATGGCATTCCCTGCAGAATTGCCCTCTTTCGTGCAACTGTTCCTTCTTTTTCCCCTATGGGTGAAAAAAGGAGGGGGAAGGAGGCGATTTTATGACCGAAGCCGTATGCGCCGCGCTGATTACCGGTGGGTTGTCCCTGGCAGGGGTGCTGCTGTCCAATTTTATGGCTGCCCGAAAAAGCGAGGCCGCCATCCGCACCGCCCAGGCCGTCACCGATGCCAAACTGGAGGACCTGACCCGGGAAGTGCGGGAGCACAACCACTTCGCCCGGCGGATGCCGGTGGTGGAGGAGCAGATTAAGGTCATCAACCACCGCATCAGCGATTTGGAGCAGGGCCGCTTCTGAAAACCGCACATTTTTCGCCCCCGTTCATACCATGGAATGAGCGGCGACAAACCGCATCAAATTTCCCGGAGGTATGACTATGTGTAACTTTGGTAACAACGGCTTCTGCGGCGGCAATCTGTGCTGGATCATCATTCTGCTGATTCTGTTCTGCGGCTGCGGCAACAACGGCTGCGACTGCGAACCCAACCGCTGCTGCTGACAAACCGGGGCGCCCCAAACGGGGCGCCTTATTTCATGCCCGCCCGAAAAAGAGGAATGGTCATACCTTTTCCCCTGTTTTTCAAATAAAAAAGCAGAATTTTTTCAAAAAAGTTCTTGACTTTCCACCTTTTTTAGGATAGAATCAGTAGGTCTGCAAATGCGGACAATCCTTGCTCACGGCGCGTCCGTGGGCCAAAAGACCAAAAGGAGGTGCAATCAACATGGCTAAGATCACTGGTAAGTATGAGGTGCTCTACATCATCAACCCCACTCTGGGCGAGGAGAGCATCGCAGCACTCGTAGAAAAGTTCAAGGCAATGGTGGAGGCGGAGGGTACCCTCAGCAACATCGACACCTGGGGCAAGCGTCGGCTGGCTTATGAAATCAATGACCTGACCGAAGGCTACTATGTCCTGATGAACTTCGAAAGCAAGCCCGAGTTCCCCGCGGAGCTGGAGCGTGTTATGAAGATCACCGAAGGCGTCGTTCGCTGCCTGACCACCGCTGTGGAGGGCTAATTTATGCTCAACCACATCATCCTCATGGGTCGCCTGACCCGTGACCCCGAGCTTCGCCGGACCGGCAGCGGCATCGCCGTGGCCAGTTTCTCCGTGGCTGTCGACCGTGACTTCGGCGGCAAAGACGGCGGCGAAAAGAAGACCGACTTCATCGACTGCGTGGCCTGGCGTCAGACCGGAGAGTTCATCTCCAAGTATTTCACCAAGGGCCGCATGATCGTGGTGGACGGTCGTCTGGAAATGCGCGACTGGACCGACAAGGAAGGCAATAAGCGCCGCTCTGCTGAAGTAATCGTGAACAACGCCTACTTCGGTGACAGCAAGCGTGACGGCGACAGCGGCAGCTCCTACGGTGGCAACACCTACGGCGGCAGCAGCTATTCCGCTCCCGCGCCTGCTCCCAGCTACGGCGGCTACTCCGCTCCTTCCGCTCCCGCATCCGACTTTGCGATGCTGGATGACGACGACGCCCAGCTGCCCTTCTAAAAACGAACTTTTTTACAATGCTTACAAAGGAGGGAAAACCCATGTCTAACGAACAGCGTATGCGTCCCCGCAAGCGCAAGAAGGTTTGTGCTTTCTGCGTGGACAAGGCTACCGGTATCGACTACAAGGATACCGCCAAGCTGCGCCGCTACCTGTCTGAGCGTGGCAAGATTCTGCCCCGCCGTACCACCGGTACCTGCGCCGCTCATCAGCGTGACCTGACCACCGCTATCAAGCGCGCCCGCCAGATCGCTCTGCTGCCCTACGTGGCTGACTAATGTCAATATAGCCCCCGGAGAAATCCGGGGGCTTTTTCTCTTTGAAAGGGGCAGACATCCGTCTGCCCTTTTTTCTCAATATTCCCGCACCACGGCCTTCACCAGACCAATCAGCTCCGCCTCGCTGCCGTCGATGGGCTCGTAGGCGTCGTTTTCCGGCATCAGCCAAATCTGGCCGTTGCGGCGGCGCAGCCGCTTGACCGTGGCTTCATCCCCGATACGGGCCACCACGATTTCCCCGTCCATGGCAGTCTGCTGGGGGCGCACCACCACCTTGTCCCCGCTGAGGATGCCGGCACCCACCATACTGTCGCCCCGCACCCGCAGAGCAAAGCAGCTGGGGTCGCCGTCCCAGGCCATGGTGCCCTCCTGATTCTCCACCGCCAGAATGGGAACGCCCGCCGTCACCACCCCCACAATGGGAATCTGTCCCGGCCGCTGGCTGGTGACAATGGCCCGCTTCAGGCCCTTGGTGCCGGGCGAGAGCAGCAGGCCCTTATCCTGCAGTGCCTGCAGGTGATAGCTGACCGACGCGGTGGAACGCAGGCCCACCGCCGCACCGATTTCCCGCACCGAAGGCGCATAACCGTTTTCCTGGATGAATTGGTTTACATAATCCAAAATCAACTCTGCCTTATTGCTGGTTCTGGGCATATACATCCACTCCCGTCTTTTAATTTGGAATCATTATAGCACAAATGAGCGGAAAATGGAAGGGGGTTTTCACACATTTTTTCGTTTTTCGCATAAAATATCAGCAAGGAGGCGATGAAAATGGACAAGGAAAGGGAAATGGCGGTCTGGCAGCGGGTGTACGCACCGGCCCAAATGCCCACCCGGTTCCCCCCACGGCAGCGGCAAATCCTCCGGCAGAGTCTGAACAGAAGCCGGGAAAATCTCCGGGTCTACGAAAGTATGCGCCGTGACCCCTATTACGGAGAAGCCTTTGCCCACCTGGCGGATGAGACCCAGGAACATATCAAAATGCTGCGGCAAATGCTGCCCTGACCCCAAAATTGAAGTTTATCGGGGAAGCGTTCGTACTTTTCTTGTCCCGCCAAGAAAAGTACCAAAAGAATGCGGCATAGGGGAGGCGCTTCGAAAAGGCGCCCTCCCCTATGTACCTCTCCAGCCGCCAACTGTCCGACCTCAAAAAATGTTCCGATTTTTTGAGGTCTGCCAAGTGAAAACTTTCAGGTTTCTGAGCGGTAAGCGTTCAAAAATCGGAACATTTTTGGACGCTGGATGGCGTAGCGGCGGGGCGAACGAGGCGACCGCCGCCGGGGGCGGAGAAAGGGAGCCGCGTGAGGTGCAGCGGTCAGCAAGCAGCAAGCTCACGAAGTGAGCGCAGCTGATGCTGGGCACCGCAAACCGGAATTCCTAAGGGGGCACCTTTGCG
>JBGVGH010000103.1:0-15871 GCA_045121575.1 Faecousia sp. | reverse complement strand
ACGATCTCCATGTTGTTGACGTTGAAAGCGCCGATGGCGTAGCCGCCGTCGTAAGCCTTCTTGAACATCTCAGTAGTATTAACCAGAGGCATAGGAATCATCCTTTCTTAATTACAGTGGGTAGTCCCACTTGATTTCAGTATGATTATACCATATCCCCCGGATTTTTCAATATCTATCTTTGCTTTTTTCCGGAGCTTCCAAAATTTTTACCTTCCAAATTTGTCCATTTACCAATTTTCACCAAAATGTGGAATATTTCCCCTTATGTAACTGGCAGTATTTCCATGTAGTGTTCGCAAAATTAAGAAAAAATTAGAAAAAGCTATTTACGTTTCGCCGGAAATGAAGTATAATGACCCTGTAGGAATCTACTCACAACAATTGTAAGGAGTGTATTTACCATGAAACTGTCCCCTCTGCAGGTGGCAAGATACCAGTATAGCCCCAAGCTGCCCGGTATGCTGCGCAATGGCATTTCCGAAATCTGCGTCAAGGATGGCGGCGCCACCGAGAGCGTTGCCGACCAGGAGAAAATCAAGGCGTTGTTCCCCAATACTTATGGCAAAAATGAAATCACCTTCCAGAAGGGTGAGAATACCTCTCCCGCCCGCAAGCAGGTGGTGGGCGTTATCCTCTCCGGCGGTCAGGCACCCGGCGGCCACAATGTTATCTGCGGCCTGTACGATGCCCTGAAGGCCACTGACAAGGAAAATGTGCTCTACGGCTTCAAGGGCGGCCCCAGCGGTCTGCTGGAGGACAGCTTTGTTGTTTTCGACGACGAGTACATCAACCGTTACCGCAACACCGGCGGCTTCGACATCATCGGTTCCGGCCGTACCAAGCTGGAGACTGAGGAGCAGTTTGAAGTGGTGGCAGAAACCTGCAAGAAGCATGGCATCACCGCGCTGGTCATCATCGGCGGCGACGATTCCAACACAAATGCCGCTGTGCTGGCTGAGTATTTCGCAGCCCACAACACCGGCGTGCAGGTCATTGGCTGCCCCAAGACCATCGACGGCGACCTGAAGAACGAGGACATCGAGTGCTCCTTCGGCTTCGACACCGCCACCAAGACCTACAGCGAAATCATCGGCAACATCGAGCGTGACGCCAACTCCGCCAAGAAGTATTGGCACTTTGTCAAGGTCATGGGCCGTTCCGCTTCCCATGTGGCACTGGAGTGCGCTCTGCAGACCCAGCCCAACATCTGCCTGATTGGCGAGGAAGTGGCTGCCAAGAAGATGTCCCTGGCTCAGATCGCTGATTACATTGCCGATTCCGTGGCCGCCCGTGCCGCAAAGGGCATGAATTTCGGCGTTGCCGTCATTCCCGAGGGCATTGTGGAATTTGTTCCCGAGTTTTCCGTGTTGATTGCGGAAATCAACGAGCTGCTGGCTGGCGAGAAGGCAGACGCTTTCAACGCCCTGCCCACCTGGGAGGAAAAGTACGCCTTCATCAAGGCCGGTCTGACCGAGGCTTCCATGGCTGTGTTTGCCCTGCTGCCCCAGGCCATTCAGCAGCAGCTGTTCCTGGAGCGTGACCCTCACGGCAATGTGCAGGTTTCTCTCATCGAGTCCGAGAAGCTGCTCTCCGCCCTGGTCAAGGAAAACCTGGCACAGCGGAAGAAGAATGGCACTTACAGCGGCAAGTTCTCTCCTCTGCACCACTTCCTGGGCTACGAAGGCCGCTGCGCTTTCCCCTCCAATTTTGATGCTGACTACTGCTACTCCCTGGGCTACAATGCTTTCATGCTGATTCAGTACGGTTACACCGGCTACCTCAGCAAGGTGTCTAACCTCTCCAAGCCTGCTGAGGAGTGGGTCGCCGGCGGTATGCCCATCACCAAGATGATGAACATCGAGCGCCGTCACGGCCACGACAAGCCCGTTATCCGCAAGGCCCTGGTGGAGCTGAACGGCAAGCCCTTCCGCTTCTTTGAGGCCAACCGGGAAACCTGGGCTGTGGAGACCTGCTATGTCTACCCCGGTGCCATTCAGTATTATGGCCCCGCCGAGGTCTGTGACCTGACCACCAGAACTCTGGCTCTGGAAAAGGCCTGATTTCCTAAATAAGTTCAGCCCCTGCCAACCGGCAGGGGCTGATTTTGTATGAATGCTGGCTTTCTCAAACAGAGTGCCGGCTTTTTATTTGTCATCCTGAGCGGAGCGAAGCGGAGTCGAGGGATCTCATGGGAAACAGAGAAAATTGCTTCGGATTATCTGAAATGGCAACACCGCGACTTACACATCCAGATAGCCCCGCAGCACCCGGATGGTGTTGAGGACGCCCTCAATATGGCTGCGCTCATAGCCGTGACTGGCATACACGCCGGCACCAATCAGGCCGTGGCGAATGTCGTGACCGCTGCGAAGCGTAGCTTCCACATCCGAGCCGTAGAAGGGGTAGACATCCACGGCGTAGCTCGCGCCGGTCTTTTTTGCCGCATCGATGAGCTTGCTCACCACCTCATAGCTGTAAGGGCCGCCGGAGTCCTTGGCGCAGATGGAAACCTGCTTTTCCGTGCATTGCAGGCCGCTTCCCACGCAGCCCATGTCCACGGAGATGGCCTCCGTCACTCCGTCCGGCACGCTGGCGCTTCCGCCGTGGCCCACTTCTTCATAGACGGTGATGTGGCAGTAGACCCGCCGGGCGGGGGTGATGTCATTGTCCTTCAGATATTTTGCAAAGCCGAAGAGAATGCCCACCGACAGCTTATCATCCAGAAAACGGCTCTTGAGGAAGCCTGAGCCGGTGCGGCGGGTGCGGGGGTCAAAGCAGACAATGTCGCCCACCTCCATGCCCAGCGCCCGGGTGTCGGCGGCGGAGGAAACATCCTCGTCCAGCACGATTTCCATGGTGTCCCACTTGCGGGCGGTGGAGGAATAGTCCCCGTTGACATGGACGGAGGCGTTGCAAAGCTGGCAGGTGCCCTCATATACTTTCCCGCTGCGGGTGTAAATACGGACATTTTCCGCTTCCGCGTTGTTGGGGTTCATGCCCCCCAGAGGGGTCAACCGCAGACGGCCGTTTCCCTTGATTTCCGATACCATGCAGCCCAGGGTGTCGGTGTGGGCTTCCAGCAGCAGCGCGTCTTTTTCATCCGTGCCGCCCAAATCCACCAGCACGCCGCCCTTGGTGGTGATGCTGCTTTCAAAGCCCAGGGCTTCAAAGGCTTCCTTCACCCACTGTGCCGCCCTGGCGGTATAGCCGGAGGGAGAGTCAATGGCCATCAGCTTTTCGGTCATCTCCCAGGCGTAATCGGCGTATTTCATCATGTTGTTATCCTCCCATAATCAGATATTTCCAGATGGCCGCGATTTCCCGCAGGCCGTTGTTCACTTTCAGCAAAAAGGGCTTGGTTTCGGCGGGGACGGTGGCGGCGGACAGCCCGGCATCCTTTGCCATGAGGCTGGCCCGGTACAGGTGGGTTTCGCTGGAAATGAGGGTGATTTTCTCCGGGCGGGTGCCGGTTTTTTCTTCAATCAAATCCAGAGAAAATTCCAGATTCTCCACCGTGGAGGTGGCCCTGTCCTCCAGCCAGATGCGGTTTTCTGCAATGCCCAGAGCAATCAGCTCGCTGGCCATACAGGCGGCCTCCGACATGATTTCGTCGTGCCCCTTGCCGCCGGTGACGATGCAGATGGCATCCGGGTGCTGGGTTAAGTAGGTGTAGGCGGTGTTGATGCGCCCTCGCAGGGTGGGGGAGGGGCCGTCGGCCCACACGGCACAGCCCAGCACCAGCACATATTCCGTGTCCGTATCGCCGTGCCCGGCCGTGCCGTTCAGCACCAAAATGCCGGGAATGCTTACCAATAGGATAACACCGGCGGTGACAATAATCAAGATTTTTCTCAGCCGGGGCGCGGCGGGGGACTGCCCTGTTTTCAGCAGCCGAAAGCACAGCGCGATGGCGGCAATCCCCAATAGGCACAAAGCCAGAAAGGATAAATTGGTCAGCAGCAAAAGGCATAGCCCCAAAAATCCGGGGATGATGCCTGCTAGCCAGGGCAGATATTTTTTCATGGCAGTCCTCCTTGTATGAATCAAGTGTACTAGTACAGCTATGATACATCCATACAGGATGTTTGTCAAGATAAATACTGTAGGGCGAGGGCATGCCCTCGCCGGTAGGAAACAATTTTCAGAAAGTATCGGCAAGGGCATGCCCTTGCCCTACAATATTTTATGTTACAAACCCCCAATTTCGCATTCCGGCAAAAAAGCAAGCCGCCGGGGGTCGGCGGCTTGCGGGGGATTAAACTTCCTTGCCCTTGGTGGCGATTTCCATCAGGCACTTGGCAATAAACGCATCGGGGGTCATGGCACCCAAATCGTCGCCCTTGCGGGTACGGACGGACACGGTGCCGTTTTCCACATCCCGGTCGCCCACAACCAGCATATAGGGAATCTTCTGCATCTGGGCTTCCCGAATCTTGTAGCCCAGCTTTTCGGAGCGGTAATCACCCTCAGCGTGGATATTCACATTCTCCAGCTTGGAAACCAGCTCCTTGGCATACTCGTGGGCACGGTCGGTGATGGGCAGCACCCGCACCTGGGTAGGCATCATCCACAGGGGCAGGGCACCGGCGTAGCGCTCAATCAGGTAGGCAAGCGTCCGCTCGTAGCAGCCCAGGGAGGTGCGGTGGATGATATAGGGAATCTTCTTCTGGCCGTCGGCGTCGGTGTATTCCATGCCGAACTTCTGGGCCAGCAGCATATCAATCTGGATGGTGACGATGGTGTCCTCCTTGCCGAACACATTCTTATACTGAATGTCCAGCTTGGGGCCGTAGAAAGCGGCCTCGTCGATGCCAATTTCGTATTCCACGCCCAAATCGTCCAGAATGTCCTTCATCACGGACTGGGCGTGCTCCCACTGCTCAGCGGTACCCTCATACTTGATGCCGGCACGGGCGGGATCCCACTGGGAGAAGCGGAAGGTGCAGTTTTCCAGCATACCTACGGTATCCAGGCAGTACTTGGCCAAATCCAGACAGCCCTTGAACTCCTCCTTCAGCTGGTCGGGACGGAGAATCAGGTGGCCTTCGGAAATGGTGAACTGGCGCACCCGAATCAGGCCGTGCATTTCGCCGCTGTCCTCGTTGCGGAACAGGGTAGAGGTTTCGCCCAGACGCATGGGCAAATCCCGGTAGCTGCGGGCCCGGTTGAGATACACCTGATACTGGAAGGGGCAGGTCATGGGACGCAGGGCGAAGCACTCCTTGGTTTCGTCGTGGGGGTCACCCAGCACGAACATACCGTCCAGATAGTGATCCCAGTGGCCGGAAATCTTATACAGGTCGGACTTTGCCATCAGAGGAGTCTTGGTCAGCAGATAGCCACGCTTCTGCTCCTCGTCCTCCACCCAGCGCTGCAGGGTCTGGATGACCCGGGCGCCCTTGGGCAGCAGGATGGGCAGGCCCTGGCCGATTTCCTCCACAGTGGTGAAGAACTCCAGCTCCCGGCCCAGCTTGTTGTGGTCACGCTTCAGCGCTTCTTCCTGACGCTTCAGGTATTCGTCCAGCTCCTCCTTGGAGGGGAAGCCAATGCCGTAAATTCTCTGGAGCATCTTGCGGCTACTGTCACCCCGCCAGTAAGCGCCGCAGGACTTGGTCAGCTTGAAGCCGTTGTGCTTGACCCGGCCGGTGTGGTCCAGGTGGGGGCCGGCGCACAGGTCGGTGAACTCACCCTGGGTGTAGAAGGAGATGACGGCATCTTCAGGCAGGTCATTGATCAGCTCCACCTTGTAAGGCTCGTTCTTTTCCTGCATGAAAGCCAGGGCTTCGGCCCGGGGCTTTTCGCTGCGCTCCAGACGGACGCGCTCCTTGCAGATTTTCTTCATCTCCGCCTCAATTTTTTCCAGATGCTCCGGAGTGAAGGAGAAGGGGGCGTCAAAGTCGTAGTACCAGCCCTCGTCAATGGCGGGGCCAATGGCAAGCTGCACCTCGGGCCACAGGCGCTTGACAGCCTGGGCCATGATGTGGGAGCAGGTGTGCCAGTAGGTTTTGCGGTATTCGGGGTTTTCAAAGGTGTACAAGTTTTCGTTTTCCATGTTGATTCCTCCAGAAAATGAGATAGAAATGCGAGATACAGAGATACGAGATAAGGAGCAATATCTTGTATCTTCTATCTTGTATCTTGTATCGTACCATGGGGAAGGTATAAAAAATACCCACCCCCTGAAAACAGGGGTGGGATACAAATATCGTATTCCACGGTTCCACCCTGGTTACGGCAAAAGCCGTCACTCATTGGCGCGTTAACGGGCGCACCCGGCGAGGCATTTCCGCACTCACGGCTCAGAAGTGGTATCGCTTTGACAGTGTTGCAGAGCCTTTTCACCAACCGGCTCCTCTCTGGGCAGCTTTTCAAAGCGCATGTCTTCATCGCAGCTTTTTACAAGGCAAATTTAGCACAAATGAAGCGGATTGTCAATGCTTCCCCATTGAAAAAATCCTTTTTTTCTGTTATACTGGGGAAAATGAAAGGCGGATGATTATGATTGAGGTTTGCAATATAAATATAATGAAGCCGCTGCTGGCGGAGCATGGCTTTCATTTTTCCAAGGCAAAGGGGCAGAATTTCCTCATCGCTCCCTGGGTGCCCCAGTCCATTGCGACGGATGCCGGGGTGGATGAAACCGCGGGCGTGCTGGAAATCGGCCCCGGCATCGGGCCGCTGACCCAGCAGCTTTGTCTGCGGGCGGGAAAAGTCTGCGCCGTGGAGCTGGACAGACGGCTGGAGCCGATTCTCCAAAAGACGGTGGGGGAGTTTGACAATCTGGAAATCCTCTGGGACGATGTGCTGAATCTGGACATTCCGGTGCTGGTGAAGGAGAAGTTCGGCACGCTGCGCCCCATGGCCTGCGCCAATCTGCCCTACTATATTACATCTCCTATTTTATCGGCCCTGCTGGAGGCCGACTGCTTCGATTCCGTCACCGTCATGGTGCAAAAGGAGGTGGCATTGCGCATCGCTTCCCAGCCCGGTTCTGCCGATTACAGCGCTTTTACGGTGTTCTGCCAGTATTACGCCGAGCCGAAGCTGCTGTTTGATGTGCCTGCCCACTGCTTCCTGCCCCAGCCCAAGGTGACTTCTGCGGTGATTCAGCTGCAGGTGCGAAAGAACCGCCCCTGGGAAATTGACGATGCGGATATGTTCTTCCGCACCGTGCGGGCCAGCTTCGCCATGCGGCGCAAGAAGCTGAGCAACGGCCTGGCGGCGGGGTTCCCCTTTTTGGGGAAAGAGGGAGCGGCGGAAGTGATTGCCGCCTGCGGCCTGCCGGAAAATGTCCGGGGCGAAACATTGTCCATTGCACAGTTTGCCGCCCTTTCCAACGAAATTGGCAGAAGAAAATGAGAAATGCCGGAATTGTGGTTTGCAATTCCGGCATTTGTTATGCGTGTTTTTTCTCAAATCCGTGAACCCAGTCGGAGCAGTAGTAGTAAATGGCGTAAATCACGGAACTGATGGCCCAGGTGATGGGATAAGCCCAGTAGATGTACTGAATTTCCCCAAAGAGCTTTACCACGGTGATGATATACAGAATCCGAATCACGCACCACACCGCCAGCATGACGAACATGGGAACGACGGCCTTGCCCGCACCCCGGCATACGGATGCCACCGCGTGGGAATAGGCAAGCAAGCAGTAGAACAGGGCAACCACATGGGTTTGCCGCACCCCCAGTTCAATAACCTCCGGGGTTTTGTCGAACATGGCAATGAGCCAGGGTGCCAGGAAATACTCGCCGATGCCGATGAGCGCTGCCATCACCACGCCGCAGAGAATGCCGAAGCGGGCACCTTTTTTCGCCCGGTCATATTCCTTTGCACCCAGATTCTGGCCGATGAAGGTGGTGATGGCCATGTTGAAGCTGTTGATGGGCAAAAAGGCGAAGCCCTCAATTTTGGCGTGGGCACCGTAGGCCGCCATGGCAAACTTGCCGAAGCCGTTGATGTAGGTCTGCACCAGCACATTGGCAAAGCCAATGACGGAATTCTGCACGCCGGAGGGCAGGCCGTAGCGGACGATTTCCTTGACCATGTCCCAATGGAAGCGAAGCTTGCGCACCTCCACGGAGTAGATGTGTCCCTTTTTCAGCAGATGCACCAGGCACAGCACCACGCTGGCGGCCTGAGAAAGCACCGTTGCCAGCGCCGCCGACCACACGCCCCAGCCAAAGGCACCCACAAACAGCAAATCCAGCAGAATGTTGAGGATGGAGGAGAAAACCAGATAGTACAGCGGGCGGCGGCTGTCGCCCACGGCGTTCATAATGGAGCGGAGGGTGTTGTACATCACCACCGCCAGTACGCCGGCGAAATAGTAGCGGAAATAGTCAATGGCTTCCGGCAGCACATCCGCGTCGGTTTTCATCCAAACCAGAAGCTGAGGAGTGAGAATCACACCCGCCACCGATAAAAACAGGCCCGAGGCCAGACCCACGGCGATGTTGGTGTGGATGGCGCGGGAAACTTTATCCCCGTCCCCGGCACCAAAGTACCGGGCGATGATCACGCCGGCGCCCATGGTGGCACCGGTGAAGAAGCTGATCATCATAAAAATCAGGGTGCCGGAGGAGCTGACAGCAGCCAGGGCTTCCGTGCCCAGAAACTGCCCCACAATCAGGCTGTCGGCGGTGTTGTAAAGCTGCTGAAAAATCTGACTGATGAAAACGGGCATGGCGAAATTAAAGATATGCCTGTAGGGAGAGCCTGTGGTCATATCCACGCCGCCGTGCTGTGCAGTTGAGGCCATGGAGGGAAAGTCCACCTTTCTGAAAAGACATTTTTCTCTATTTTACAATGGTTTTTCCCAAAAGGCAAGGTAAAAAACCGGCACCCGAGAAGGGTGCCGGTTCATGGATTGAATGGGTTGATTAGAACAGGGGCACAACAGCGCCGTCGTAGGTCTTCTGGATGAAGTCCTTCACAGCGTCGCTCTTGAGAGCGTTGACCAGGGCCTTGGTCTTTTCGCTGTTTTCGTTGCCTTCCTTAACGGCAACCACATTCTGGTAATACTCGGTGGCGGTGCCGGCGGCGGCCTCAACAGCCAGAGCCTGGGAAACTCTCAGACCGGCGTCGATGGCGTAGTTACCGTTGATAACGGCGATGTCCACATCCTTCAACGTGGCGGTCAGCAGCTCAGCCTTGGTTTCGTAGATTTCATAGTTGTGGGGATTTTCCACGATGTCATTCTTGGTGGCATCCAGACCCACACCGGCCTTCAGCTTGATGAGGCCCTCCTGCTCCAGCAGAAGCAGAGCGCGGGCTTCGTTGGTGGAGTCGCTGGGAACGGCAATCTTGGCACCGTCGGGCAGGTTCTTCAGGTCGCTGCACTTGCCGGCGTAGATACCGAAGGGCTCGTAGTGGATACCGGCGGCGCTGACCAGGTGGGTGCCGTGCTCGGCGTTAAAGCCGTTCATGTACAGGATGTGCTGGAAGTAGTTGGCATCCAGGTCGCCCTGCTCCAGAGCTTCGTTGGGCAGAACATAGTCGTCGAATTCCACGATTTCCAGCTTCCAGCCTTCGGCGGCCAGAGCGTCTTTAATCACTTCCAGAATTTCAGCGTGGGGAGCGGGGGTGGCGCCGACACGGATGGTCTTGTCATCCTCCTTGCCGCCGCAGGCAGCCAGAGAGAGAACTACAATCAGGGAAAGAACCAGTGCGATAACTTTTTTCATACTTTTTTCTCCTCCTAATAATTGTTCATTTATGGGTAATGCGCTTGTCTGTTTTCACACAAAGCGCGGTACCGATGGATTGAATGACCTGGACCAGAATCACCAGGATAATCACGGCGACATAGAGTACCAGCGTCTGACCGCGTCCGTGACCGCGCATCAGGCTGATGGCACCCAAACCGCCGCCGCCGATGGCACCGGCCATGGCACCGTAACCAAGGATGGTGATGCAGGCATTGGTGGCACCGTTAATCAGGCTGGGTTTGGATTCGGGGAGCATCACCTTTGTGACAATCTGCCAGGTGGAGCAGCCCATGGACTGCGCCGCCTCCACAACACCCCGGTCGGTTTCCCGCAGGCTGGCTTCCACCAACCGGGCAACATAGGGGGCTGCCGCCACGGTCAGGGGAACGATGGTGGCGGTGGTGCCGATGGAAGTGCCCAAAATCAGGCGGCTCAGGGGGAATACCATCACCATTAAAATAAGGAAAGGAATACTCCTGAGCAGATTGATGACGGTGTTCAGCGTTTTCATCAGCCACTTGGGAAGGGGATGAATGCCGCCTTCCTCACCGATAACCAGAAACACACCCAGGGGAAGGCCAATGACATAGGCGAAAAATGCGGCCACAAAGGGGGCGTACAGGGTTTCCCAAATTGCAAAGGGAATGTTTTCGGGGTTCAGCAGGAAATCCAACTGGGCTTCCACTTTGGTAAACCCCAGACCTTCCAGAAAGGTAATCAGTTTTTCCATTCAGCGTACCTCCTCAGCGGTGACGCCCTCCCGGGCGTTTAAGTAATCCAGAACCTCCCGGCGCTGGGCCACATCCTCCGGCAGGCTGATGAGCAGGGTGCCGAAGGTCTTGCCGTCCACATTGCGGGTATCAGCACCCAGAATGCTGACAGCAATCCGCTTTTCCATGGCCAGGGTGGCAATGACCGGTTCCTCCGTGGTGGTGCCGTTGAAGGCAACCCGGGCCACGGGGCAGTCCCAGTCGGATTCCGGCAGCGCCCGGTTGGGGCTGACCAGCCGGCGGCCCGCCTTGGACTTGGGGTTATGGAACACGCTTTCCACCGCACCCAGTTCCACCACCTGGCCGGCGTCCAGAATGGCCACCCGGTTGCAAATCTGCTCGATGACGGACATATCATGGGTGATGAGAATCACCGTGATGCCCCGCTCTTTGTTGATGCTCTGCAGCAGGGACAGGATGGATTTGGTGGTTTTGGGGTCGAGAGCGGAAGTGGCCTCGTCGCACAGCAGCACCTCCGGGTCGGAGGCCAAAGCTCTGGCGATGGCGATGCGCTGCTTCTGACCGCCGGAGAGCTGCACGGGGTAGGCATCCGCCTTGTCCGGCAGACCCACCGTTTCCAGAAGCTGTCTGGCCCGCTGCTTGGCTTCCGCTCTGCCCACACCTGCCAGCTCCAGCGGGAAGCAGATGTTATCCAGCGCGGTGCGCTGGTCCAGAAGGTTGAAGCTCTGGAAAATCATGGAGATTTTCCACCGCTGGTGGCGCAATTCCCGGGGCTTCAGGCTGACCAGGTCCTGTCCTTCAAAGAGGACACGCCCGGATTCAGGCCGCTCCAGCAGATTGATGCACCGTACCAGTGTGCTTTTACCGGCACCGGAAAGGCCGATGATGCCGAAAATTTCGCCCTTTTCAATATCCAGCGTCACATCGTTCAGCGCGGCAACGCTGCTGTCGCCGGTGCCAAAGGTTTTGGACAGATGCTCGATTTGAATAACCGACAAATAAATCCCTCCTGACAAATAAAGAAAGCCGTCCTTATGCTTCACGCACAAGGACGGCCATAAATAACCGTGTTACCACCTTGATTCGCCCCAGCCTCACGGCTGCGGCCTCCGGGAGTACCAACATACTCCTGCGCTTTAACGGGCGCACCCGTCGCAGACTACCTATCGCCTGCGCGGCTCCGGGACCATGTTCATCCTGCCTATCCGTACCCCATCACACCAACCGGGGCTCTCTGCACGGCATCCGCCAGACTACTCTTCCCTTCGTTGCCTTTGAAAAGATTGAGGCCATTATAGCAAACAGTTTTCCGGTTGTCAACACCTATTTTTCTGTTAAAGACATTAAAAAGTAATACCTTGCGTTTCCAGGATTTCCAGAACTTTTTGACCCCGTAAAGTCAGGGCCATGGAGCCGATAATGGGATAATTCCCATATTTTTTGGAAGAAAAATTTCCGAGGGGACGGTCGTAGTCCAGAGAAATCAGCCCCTTTTTTTCAAGAAGCCGCAGCACAAGGGTATAGGTTTCCGGGGGGAAATCATCCTCCTCCAGATAGATGGGAGCATCATCATCCGCTTTGCGCGCGACGGGCAAAAAGGCAAACTGCCCCAAAAGCCGCAGCATGGCGATTTCTTCCTCTGACAGCTCCATGGCACCGCCGCAGCCGCCGTTTTTGCAGCTTCCGCAGCCACCGCAGCTGCCGCAATTGTGGTCACAACCCATGATATATCCTCCTGACCGATGTTTCTGATGCACATTATATCCCATTTTTGCCCCTTTCGCAATGGGGATTTTTGGCGGGAGAAGAAAACAGTTGACGGTATGGGACTTTTTATATAAAATGTATGTGAAAGCGGCACCCGGGTGTCTGCTTGCACACGGTAGGACGCGGACGCAGGATGAGAAGCGGCGGTATCAAGCTGCCCGGCATGGAGGGATTTTTATGAAGAGAAAGTCTTTGATTGTCTGTATTCTTTTGGCTGTCGTGGTTCTTGCCGCATTTTGCGGCTATCGGGTGGGTTTGCAGAAAGGAAACCAAACCAGCCGGCAGGAGGGGGAAACACTGTGTGTGGAAGCCCTGTCCCAGACGCAGAAGTGGTTTGAAAGCTGGAAGAAAACCAAAAATGAGGAAGCCTATTGGCGTGGTGTGGCCGAGTTTTGCACCTTTGCCCGCATTTACGAAATGATGGCGCAGGACAATCACATCGCCGTTGTGGAGTATTATGATTTTGCTGCGGCCATGTATTCCAATGCAGATGGCTGCCAGGGGAGAATGGAGGATATTCTGGCGGCAATTGCACTGCTGAAGGAAGATTTGTATGACATCAATACATACAGAAGCTTCCGAACCATCCGAAATGCGCTTGTATAACGCAAAATTAGTCACAGGGGGCAGTGCCTGAGCGGTGCTGCCCCGGTTTTTTGAAAAATCTTCTGAAAAAACGGAGATTTTTGAAGAAAAAGTGCTTGACTTTTCCATCTTTCAATGCTAAAATAGCCCAGCCGCATTGAAGGGGCTTAAGTTGGTGCGTCAAAAACACCCGCCTCAAGAGCGAGACTACAAGAATAGAAGTAGGTGAAACAAGAAAATGAAGGCAGTTATCGTTACTGGTGGCAAGCAGTACACCGTTTCCGAAGGCGACATCCTGTTCGTGGAGAAGCTGAACGCGGAGGAAAACGCCACCGTCAAGTTCGATGAGGTTCTGGCCATCCTGGACGGCGAGAACAGCAAGATCGGCGCTCCCGTGGTGGAAGGTGCCGCAGTCGAGGCCAAGGTCGTCAAGAACGGCAAGGGCAAGAAGATCGACATCATCAAGTACAAGGCCAAGAAGGGCGAGAAGAAGCACATCGGTCACCGTCAGCCCTACACCAAGGTGGAAATCACCAAGGTCGTCCTGTAATTTGACACTATGACAAAATGCGAATTTTTCACCGAGAACGACAGAATCACCGGATTCTCCGTTTCCGGCCACAGCGGTTATGCCGAGGCGGGCAGCGACATTGTCTGCGCCGCGATTTCCGCTGTTGTTACCATGGCTGAGGCCACCATCAATGATGTGTGCGGCGCCAAGGCCAAGGTTCGCGTCAAGGAAGAAGATGCCCGCATCACCCTGACGCTCCCCACTTCCTGCGACGAGGAGGACACCGTTCAGGCCGTACTTTCCGGCATGATGGTGACGCTGCTCTCTCTGCGGGAGGATTATCCTGATTATATCGAAGTTTTGGAGGTGTAACACCATGCTGAAGATTGGTATTCAGTTCTTCGCTCACCACAAGGGCGGCGGTTCCACCAAGAACGGCCGTGATTCCGAGTCTAAGCGCCTGGGCGTGAAGCGTGCCGACGGTCAGTTCGTTCTGGCTGGCAACATTCTGGTTCGCCAGAGAGGCACTCACATTCATCCCGGTGTCAACGTGGGCATCGGCAAGGACGACACCCTGTTCGCTCTGGTTGACGGTACCGTCAAGTTCGAGCGCAAGGGCAAGGATCGCCGTCAGTGCTCCGTGTACGCGGAACAGTAATGGACGCATAGTTGAGGAAGGGCTGTTGCAAACTACCTGCGACAGCCCTTTTTTCAAATTTTGCGCTGCGATAAAAGGCAATGCCGGCTGTTTTTTATGACAGCGCAAACCATCCTTTTTTTGAACGGGAGGCTTTTTCAGATGTTTGTAGATAAAGTAAAAATCAAAGTGGCGGGCGGCCGCGGCGGCGACGGTGCCGTTGCCTTCCACCGGGAAAAATATGTGGCCTCCGGCGGCCCGGACGGCGGCGACGGTGGCCATGGCGGCAGCGTCATCCTGCGGGTCAGCGACCATATGTCCACCCTGCTGGACTTCCGCTATAAGAGAAAATATGCTGCCCAGGCCGGTGAGAACGGCCGCGGCCGGAACATGAGCGGCAAGCGGGGAGAAAACCTTATCATCGAGGTGCCCCGGGGCACCGTGGTACGGGACGGAGAAACCAACCAGATTATCGTGGATATGTCCGGCGACGAGGATTTTGTCATCGCCAAGGGCGGCCGCGGCGGCTGGGGCAACGCCCACTATGCCACCCCCACCCGGCAGATTCCCCGGTTTGCCAAGGCTGGTCTGAAGGGCCAGGAGCGGGACATCGTGCTGGAGCTGAAGCTGCTGGCGGATGTGGGCCTGGTGGGCTTCCCCAATGTGGGCAAGTCCACGCTGCTGGATTTCCGTTACAAGCGGAAGTATTCTGCGCAGGCAGGCGCAAACGGCCAGGGCCGCAAGATGAGCGGCAAGCGGGGCGAACCCCTGATCATAGAGGTTCCCCGGGGTACCGTCGTCCGGGATGCGGAAACCAACCAGATCATCGTGGACATGTCCACCGGCGAGGATTTCGTCATCGCCAAGGGCGGCCGGGGCGGCTGGGGCAATGCCCATTATGCAACTCCTACCCGTCAGGTCCCCCGGTTTGCCAAGGCTGGTCTGAAGGGCCAGGAGCGGGACGTGATTTTAGAGCTGAAGCTATTGGCTGACGTGGGCTTGGTTGGCTTCCCTAATGTGGGCAAGTCTACCTTGCTGAGCGTTACGTCCAATGCCCGTCCCAAGATCGCGAATTACCACTTCACCACGCTGTTCCCCAATTTGGGCGTAATCTACGTTGATGAGGGTGTGTCCTTCGTTATGGCGGATATTCCCGGCATTATTGAGGGCGCTGCGGAGGGCGCCGGTTTGGGTCATGATTTCCTGCGGCATATCGACCGCTGCCGCCTGCTGGTGCATATCGTTGACGTTTCCGGCAGCGAGGGCCGTGATCCTGTGGAAGACTTCCACGCCATCTGCGAGGAACTGCACAACTATTCCATCGACCTGGGCGACCGTCCCATGATCGTGGCTGCCAACAAGACCGATATCATGGACCCCGATTCCGATAATCTGGAGCGTCTGCGTGCGGCTGTGGAAGAAGCAGGCTGCGAGCTGTACGAAATCAGCGCCGGTACGACCCAGGGAACCCGGAACCTGATGCGTGTAGTTGCGGAAAAGCTGCGCACCCTGCCTCCTGTCACCATTTATGAGCCGGAATACGTGGAAGTCATCGAGGCGCCCACCGATCCCAGCGCCTTCGAGATCGAGCATTACGGCAGCACCTGGCTGGTAACCGGCACCTGGCTGGAGCGGCTGGTGCAGAACATCAATTTCGATGACTACGAATCCCGGAATCACTTCGACATGCAGCTGCGTAAAGTCGGTCTGTTCACCCGCCTGGAAGAGATGGGGATTCAGGATGGCGATACGGTGGATATTTATGATATTGAATTCGAGTATCAGCGGTAAAAAACAAATTTGCACTTTTTTGGAAAAGTATTTGCCATTTTCAACTTTATCTTATATAATAACAGGGTCACGTGTGTGATCCTGTTATTTTTATGCGGAGGGGAAGCGCATGATCCGGAATTTGAACCAGGTTACC
>JBGVGH010000102.1:0-1585 GCA_045121575.1 Faecousia sp. | reverse complement strand
AAGCTGGAAGATAACGGAATGTTTACCATGGGGGATGTGGCGCTGTGCTCGGTGCAGAACGAGGGGAAGCTTTACAAGCTGTTCGGGAAAAACGCGGAACTGCTGATTGACCATGCCTGGGGCTGGGAGCCATGCACCGTGGCGGCAATCAAGGCGTATAAGCCGGGCAGCAACAGCCTTGGCTCCGGGCAGGTGCTGCACTGTCCGTATGATGCCCAGAAGGCGAAGCTGATTGTACGGGAAATGACAGACCTGCTGGTGCTGGATCTGGTGGACAGGGGGCTTGTGACAGACCAGATGGTTCTGACGCTTGGCTATGACATCGAAAACCTGACAGACCCCTGGCGGCGTGCGGCGTATCAGGGGGAGGTTACCACAGACCGTTATGGACGCCAAATTCCCAAGCACGCCCATGGTACGGTCAATCTGGGGCAACATACATCTTCCACCCGGCTGATTACGGAGGCGGTGATGGAGTTGTACGACAAAATTGCGGACAAAAATCTGCTGATTCGGCGGCTGAATATCGTGGCAAACCATGTTGTCCCGGAAAACTCTGTGACAAAGGACACCGGGCCGGAGCAGATGGATTTGTTTACCGACTATGCGGCTCTGGAAAAGCAGCGGGAGGAAGAACGGGCTTCCCTGGAGCGGGAAAAGAAAATGCAGCAGACGGTGCTGACGATTAAAAAGAAATTCGGGAAAAACGCCATTCTCAAGGGAATGAATCTCCAGGAGGGGGCGACCGCCAAAGACCGCAATGCGCAGATTGGTGGGCATAAGGCGTAGGAAAAAGCGGAGATTTCAAATAAAATGAATCATCAAAACAACAACCATAAATATGACAGCATTCTCCATCTGCCCCACCATGTTTCTGCCACCAGACCGCCCATGCCCATGTCAGACCGGGCGGCGCAGTTTTCTCCCTTTGCCGCTCTTACAGGCTTTGATGCGGCCATTGCGGAAACCGGGCGGCTGACAGAGGAGAAAATCGAGCTGGATGAGGAACAGCTGTGCCTGCTCAACCGGAAATTGCAGCTTCTCATGGATGATCCGGCGGAGAGGGAAGTGACGCTCACATTTTTCAGGCCGGACAGCCGGAAAGATGGCGGCGCGTATGTGACGGTGACGGGATTTTTGAAAAAGGTGGACAGTTACGAGCGCATCATCGTGATGACCGACGGAACAAAGATCCCCATGGAGGATGTGTGCCATATTGTGGGATGATGCCATCTGAAAGAGGGGAATTGCGTCATTGTCGAAAAATGTCGATGAAAATAAGGGCTGCGGGGCTTGAAAAAAGAGCTGTAATTTGGTAGATTAAAAGAAAAAGGGGCGTTTTTTATGGCGAAAATCCTGATTGCGGACACGAATGAGGAGTTTCTGTGTGCCATGTACGAGCTGCTTTGCCGTCAGAATGCCGTCCAAACCTGCGCCAACGGCGTGCGCGCGCTGGAACTGTTGGAATCCTTCCAGCCGGACATTCTGGTGCTGGATTTGATGCTTCCGGGAACCGACGGCATCAGTATTCTGCAAAAGCTGCCGCGGGGTCTGCGTCCGCTGATTCTTGCGACCACCGCCTTTT
>JBGVGH010000101.1:0-5395 GCA_045121575.1 Faecousia sp. | reverse complement strand
AGAGCGGTGAGAAAGAACAAACCCAGCGGCGAGGGCATGCCCTCGCCCTACAATGGGCTAATGGAAACAGCTCGACAAACCCCAATTTAACAGCTTGCGGGCGGCATGTATGCCGCCCCTCCGGAATTAACTCCTAACTCCTCATTCCTAACTCCTCATTCCTAATTCCTAACTCCTAATTCCTAACTCCTAATTCCTAACTCCTAATTCCTAACTCCTAACTCCTCATTCCTAATTCCAACGAAAAAGGGGGCGCGCCTGGTGGCACGCCCCTGGTTCTTTACTTGGACTGCTCCTGATTGCGGCGCTTCATCAGCTCCCGCATCCGCAGGCCGTGGTCCAGCTCCCGCTTGCGGATACGCAGGCTCTTGGGGGTGCATTCCAGCAGCTCGTCGTCTGCCAGAAATTCCAGGCACTGCTCCAGAGAGAAGTTTTTCGGCGGCGTCAGCCGCAGGGCCTCGTCGGAACCGGCGGCCCGCATATTGGTCAGCTGCTTGCGCTTGCAGACATTGACGGTCATATCCTCGTTGCGGCTGCAAATGCCCACCACCATGCCGGCATACACCGGCGTGCCGGGGCCGATAAACAGCGCGCCCCGCTCCTGGGCGGCGGCAAGGCCGTAGGTGACGGCTTCGCCGGATTCAAAGGCAATGAGCGACCCGGTGAGCCGGCGCTCGATTTCGCCCTTCATAGGTGCGTAGGAGTCCAGCACGCTGGACATGATGCCCTCGCCCCGGGTATCGGTAAGGAATTCGCTGCGGTAGCCAAACAGGCCACGGGAGGGAACCAGAAATTCCAGGCGGTAGCGGCTGCCCATGGGGGTCATGCCCAGCAAATCGCCCTTGCGGCGGCCCATCTTCTCGATGACCGCGCCCATGCACTCCTCCGGCACATCCGCCACCATCCGCTCGATGGGCTCGCAGAGCTTGCCGTCGATTTCCTTGGTCAGCACACGGGGGGTGGACACGGAGAACTCAAAGCCCTCCCGGCGCATGGTTTCCATCAGGATGGACAGGTGCATTTCGCCACGGCCGGCCACATTGAACGCGTCGCAGTTGGGCTGCTCGGTGACATGGAGGGAAACATCCTTTAAAAGCTCCTTCTCCAGCCGGTCCCGCAGGTTGCGGGAGGTGACATACTTGCCCTCCCGTCCGGCAAAGGGGGAATCGTTGACGGCAAAGGTCATTTCAATGGTGGGGTCGGAAATTTTCACAAAGGGCAGGGGCTCCACGCAGTCGGGAGCGCACAGGGTTCTGCCGATGGTGATGTCCGCCATGCCGCTCAGCGCCACGATTTCGCCGGCGGAAGCAGACTGGATGGGGGTCTTGCCCAGGCCGTCGAAGGCGTAGAGCGCCACCACCTTGCCCTTCTGCCGGAGGGCAGGGTCGTGATAGTCGCAGACGGTCACTTCCTGGCCCACCCGGATGGTGCCCCGCTCCACACGGCCGATGGCAATGCGGCCCACATACTCGTTATAGTCGATGGAGGACACCAGCAGCTGCATGGGGCCGTTCTCGTCGCCGGAGGGGGCGTCGATATAGTTGACGATGGTTTCAAACAGAGGGGTCAGATCGGTGCCCGGTTCGTCGGGGGAGTAGGAAGCGGTGCCCTGGCGGCCGGAGCAGAACACGGTGGGAGAGTTAAACTGCTCGTCGGTGGCGTCCAAATCCAGCAGCAGCTCCAGCACCTCGTCCATCACCTCGTGAATGCGGGCGTCGGGCTTGTCGATTTTGTTCACCGCCACGATGACCTTGTGGCCCAGCTCCAGGGCCTTTTGCAGCACGAAGCGGGTCTGGGGCATGGGGCCCTCGGCGGCGTCCACCAGCAGGATGACGCCGTTGACCATCTTGAGGATACGCTCCACCTCGCCGCCAAAGTCGGCGTGGCCGGGGGTATCCACGATGTTGATTTTATAGTCCTTGTAGTGGACGGAAGTATTCTTGGCCAGAATGGTGATGCCACGCTCCCGTTCCAAATCGCCGGAGTCCATCACCCGGTCGGTGGTGGCCTGGTTTTCCCGGTAGATGCCGCCCTGCTTCAGAAGCTCGTCCACCAAGGTGGTTTTGCCGTGGTCGACATGGGCAATGATGGCGATGTTGCGGATATTGCTTTGAGATGCCATAAAAATGCTCTCCTTAGTTTCATAAAAAAGATTTACAACTGAAAATTGTAGCACAGGAAAATTTGAAATGCAATGGTTTTAGCCAAATTTCCCTGGGATTCTCCGAAAAAATGAAAACAATCCGTAAACAATGGGCTGCAAATGTTGAATTTGCCGTATTTTTCAATATAATAGAGCCATCTGAAAACAATGTGAGGTAATTCCATGAGTGGAAACGGTGGCTTTTTCAGCCGTCTTGGCTATAAATTGAAAATGGGGCTGACCCGGTTTATGCAGGGGCGGTACGGCACGGATAAGCTCAACTCCGTGATTTTGTGGACGGGGCTGGTTGTGTGCATCGTGTCCATGTTTGTGCCCATGGGCTGGCCGAATCTGCTGCTGGCTACGCTGTCTTATGTGTTTTTGGGCATCGCCATGTTCCGCTGTTTTTCCCGCAATACCTACAAGCGGTATCAGGAAAACCGCCGGTTCATGTTTTTTCTGGAGCGCATCAAAGACCGGGAGCACCGGTACTACACCTGCCCCAAGTGCCGCCAGAGCGTCCGGGTTCCCCGGGGAAAGGGAAAAATTTCCATCACCTGCCCCAAATGCCGGGAAAAATTCGTCAAAAAAACCTGATAATCAACAGCGGGAAAGCCCAGAGCTTTCCCGCTTTTTCCATGCCGTTCGGCGGGAGTTAGGAATGAGGAGATAGGAATTAGGAGTTATCTGTAATGATTCGCCCAATTGGGGTTTGTCGGGGTGTTTGGAACAACGAAATGTAGGGCGGGGTCAAGACCCCGCCGCTCCTTATCAACTTACCAGTAGGGGCGGCATACATGGCGCCCGGGCATTTCCAAAGGAAATGCCATCCGCGAAGCGGATAAATGTCATCCTGAGCGGAGCGTAGCGGAGTCGAAGGATCTCATGGGAAAGGTAGAGATTCTTCGACTCACTTCGTTCGCTCAGAATGACACACCTAGTTGCCTTTGAGCGGTGGGGTCAAGACCCCGCCCTACAGGGACTGTGGGATTTGCGGGCCGATGTGGGCATCGGCCCCTCCTGACAACTGATAACTCCTAACTCCTAATTCCTCATTCCTAACTTTCCCCGTCCCATTGGTATTTTTCCAAGTCCACCCGGTCGTTTTCCACCCGGATGCCCTCCCTTTCCAATCGCCGTTTCTGCTCCGGCAGGCCGCCGAAGGCATAGCTCCTTGCCAATTTCCCCTGGGCAGACACCACCTTATAGCAGGGAAAACGGCTTCCATCCGGATTCTGGTGCAGGCAGGTGCCCACAAAACGGGCCAAATGCCGGTCGCCCAGAAATTCGGCAATTTGACCGTATGTGACAACTTTTCCCACCGGAATTTCCGCCAGGTAATCATAAATTCTCTGTTCCATCCACATTCTCCCCTTTTTTCTTTTTATGATACCACAAAAAATATGGCCCGGCAACCCGGGTTTTCATCATCTTACGGTTGAAATCTGGCAAAATACAAACTATAATGGTACTTGTACGAAATTGCATATCTCAAACCCAACCACAACAACACCGAAAAAGGAGCTGTTCAAATTTGGATATTTTTGACCTCATTGCCCTTCTGGGCGGTCTGGCCTTCTTCCTGTACGGCATGCATGTTCTGTCTGCCGGTCTGGAACGGATGGCCGGCGGCAAGCTGGAGGGTGTGCTGAAGAAAATCACCTCCAACCGCTTCAAATCCCTGCTGCTGGGCGCGGGCATCACCGCCGCCATTCAGTCGTCGTCCGCCGTCACCGTCATGCTGGTGGGCCTTGTCAACTCCGGCATCATGACCATCGGCCAGAGCGTGGGCGTGATTATGGGCTCCAATGTGGGCACCACCCTGACCGCCTGGATTCTGACCCTGGTGGGTGTGGAATCGGACAATGTGTTTATGAGCCTGCTGAAGCCGGAGAATTTCTCCCTGCTTTTCGCCTTTGTGGGCATTTTGATGATTATGGGCGCCAAAAGCACCCGGAAAAAGGATGTGGGCACCATTCTGGTGGGCTTCGCCGTTTTGATGTACGGCATGAAGCTGATGAGCGGGGCCGTCAAGCCCCTGGCTGACGAGCCCGCCTTCATTAACCTGTTCACCGCTTTCCAGAATCCCCTGCTGGGCGTGCTGGTGGGCATTGTGGTGACGGCGGTCATCCAGTCGTCGTCCGCCTCCGTGGGTATTTTGCAGGCGCTGGCCATGACCGGCGGCATCACCTACGGCGCGGCCATTCCCATCATCATGGGTCAGAACATCGGCACCTGCGTCACCGCCGTGCTGTCCAGCATGGGCGTCACCAAAAACGCCCAGAAGGTGGCGGTGGTGCACATCGCCTTCAACATCATCGGCACCACGCTGTGCCTGCTGCTGTTCTACGGTGCGGACGCCCTGTTTGCCTTCCAATTTATCAATCAGTCCATTGATGCGGTGGGCATCGCCTTTGTCCACACCACTTTCAATGTGTTCACCACCGCTGTTTTGATTCCCTTTACCCGGCAGCTGGAATGGATTGCCAACCGCATCCTGCCGGACAAGCCGGAGTTGAAGCAGGCGCTGCTGGACGAGCGTCTGATGGGCACCCCCTCCGTGGCCATTGCCGAATGTGACGCTTTGGCGGCGAAAATGGCGGATACCGCCCGGGAATCCATCTCCACCGCCATCTCCATGCTGCATGGCTATGACCCGAAAAAGGCAGAGGCGGTGCAGAAATTTGAAAATGAGCTGGATACCTACGAGGATACCCTGGGCACCTATCTGGTGCAGCTTTCCTCCCGGCACTTAAGCGATGCCGACTCTCTGCGGGTTTCCAAGATTCTCCACTCCATCGGTGATTTTGAGCGTCTGGGCGACCATGCGGTGAACATCATGGGCGCATCCCAGGAGCTGCACGACAAGAATCTCTCCTTCTCTCAGCACGCCCAGAAGGAGCTGGGGGTGCTGGCGGAGGCCATTGAGGAAATCATGACCGTGGCCCACGACTGCTACACCACCAACAGCCCGGCGCTGGCCGCTCAGGTGGAGCCGCTGGAGGAAATCGTGGACAATCTGGTGGATGTGATCAAGGCCAAGCACATCCAGCGGCTGCAGGCAGGCGAATGCTCCATCGAGCTGGGCTTCATCCTGTCTGACCTGCTGAATAACTTCGAGCGTATTTCCGACCACTGCTCCAACATCGGCGTGACCATCATCGAGCTGAGCCACAAAACCTTCGACACCCACAAATATCTCAGCCAAATCAAGGCCGACGACGCCGGCTTCAAAACCAGCTACGCCGCCTA
>JBGVGH010000100.1:0-5505 GCA_045121575.1 Faecousia sp. | reverse complement strand
AACGCCCGGTGTACCCTGCATGGCGCACCAGATTTCTGTCAGACGGAGCAGCCCCGCCTCGCCATCCTCGTTCAGTCCCGCAGACTGATCCGCAGCCGTGCGGCACTCGCTGATGGCATCCGCCATCACGGTGAGCAGCTGAGCGCGCTGGCTCTCCAACGCCGCATCGAAAAACATCATTGTATCCAGTTCACAAATGTTCTGGTTCATGGTTACTCATCCTCCTTTTTCAATTCCTGGGGTTTGGTGGTCATTATACGGTAGAGTTCGGTGTCCTTCGGGAAGTGGTCTACAAAAGGCAGAATCGTGGAGCCGTAGAACAGAAGGCCCTCGCCCTCACTGGAGTGGGTCACATAGGACAGCTGGTGCGGGGAAATGCCCAGCTGCTTGGCAAGAATCTGCCGGTCTCCGCCTGCCTGATTGAGCATATACACAAAATCGCTGTTCTCGAAAATATTTTCCACTTCACGGGAAGAAAGCAGGTCCTTGACATTTTGGGTGATCTGATTGTTCTTAACAGGTGGCTTTTTATCCACCTCTCTGGAGCTTTCGCTCATTTTCATCGGCGTGCCTGTTCACGCCCAGCATAGCATACCTTTTTGCCACGGTTTTTCCGTATCGGCAGGCAATGCGGACTCGTGGAGCTGTTATATTCTGCATCACGCAGGTTCAAGCTCTATGCGTTGCGTGTGACTGCCATTTTACGGACAGCCTTCCACTCGGATTAGGGCGCTGCTCCCTTCCCGATTTCTTCCGCATTGATAATACTGACCTACTTGCCGATTTCAGTCAGTACGGCGTGGTCTGATTCTCTAAGCGCATAAACAAGAAACAGACCTGTTCACCTGTGGGGATGCCGCCCCACTTTCTAAAACGCTTCCAGATTTCGACTGTATAGGCCGCCGTCTGCTCCTCTTTCAAGAGAAGGTGCATCTCATCAATGTAATATCGGGTGGACTTATGCGCCGCCCGGTTGATGGTAACACGGTTCCATACCTGATCCTGCACCACCAGCATCCCGATTTTTTTGAGCTGCTTGCCCAACTCCTTGATGTCATAGCAGACAATGCGGTTCTGGATATTCACATTGGTACGGTGGTTGAACACATTCAGAGAGCCGGTCACATAGATTTCCAGCGCCGTAGCGATGTACTGCGCCTCTTTTTCTTCCTGTGTCCGCAGCAGATCATAAAGGTCCTCCAGCACCGGCATATTCTCCGGGCGCGGGTCATTGAGATAATTCTGATAGACCATCCGCACACAACGGTCAATGATGGTTTTCTGCACCGGCTGTAAGCCCTCCTTGCCGCCCACAATCAGCTCGCACAGCGACAAAATGAAGTCAGACTTCAAAGACAGCGGGCTTTCGTCATCTGAATAATCCAGATTCAAGTCCATCGGGTTGATGTAGTCACCGGATGTGGGTGAAATCTTGATAACTTGCCCATGCAGACGCTCCACCAGCGGAGCATACTCTGCCTCCGGGTCGCAGATGATGATGTCATCATTGGTGAGCAGAAAACAGTTAGCGATCTCGCGCTTGGCGCTGAAGGACTTACCGGAACCGGGTGTACCAAGGATCAGTCCGTTGGGGTTCTTCAGCAGCTTGCGGTCCACCATAATGAGATTGTTGGACAGGGCATTGATGCCGTAGTACAGCGCCTCTTTGCCATTCTGGAAAAGTTCCTGAGTAGTAAACGGCACAAAAATAGCCGTGGAGCTGGTAGTCAACCCCCGCTGGATCTCGATTTGGTTCAGGCCCAGGGGCAGAGAGGACATCAGCCCCTCCTCCTGCTGGAAGTCCAGCCGGGTCAGCTGGCAGTTATATTTCTGCGCGATGGAGCTGGCCTGAAAGATGTTGTTGCCCAGCTGACGGGGATTGTCCGCCGTATTCAACACCAGAAAGGTCACAAGGAACATTCGCTCGTTGCGGCTCTGCAAATCCTGCAAAAGCTTCTTGGCCTCGGCTCCGTAGGTAGCCAGGTCGCTGGGAATGATGTCCATATCGTATCCTGCGCGGACGGCTTTTTTCTGCTCCTCGATCTTGCTCCGATCCAAATCTGTGATTTTTCTCTTGACAGTCTTAATGGCCTTGACCTGATCCACCGACTGGATGTGCAGGTTCACGATCAAGCTGGATTCCATATCCAAAAAGTCTGCCAGCATCCGGTCATTCAGCTCCGGGGCGAGAATCTGCAAAAAAGAAACTGTCCCGTATTTCTTACCCATACGGAACTGCTTGCCGGTGCGGAACTCAAATGAAGTAGGAGCGATAAAGTCCTTGGTGGAAAGGCCGGAAGGAGCCAGCCAGTCCCATGAGAAGCAAAAAGGCACCTGTTCATCCATGTGGAAGATACCATGCAGCTGGGCCAGCCGCGCCATACCGTTTAACACCTCGGCAGAAACGCCCAACCGCTTGAAGTTGTTGAGGATGTCAGTCTCAATGCGCTCCAGCCGGGGCTTTGCCGACCTGATGTTGTCGGCGTCAATGCCGAAGGTCAGATACTTGGTCTTGATAAGACCGTTGTTTCCTTTCGCCAGCTGGTTTTGCAGCATCTGCGTGTACTCAGCCCGGATGCTGTCAAAATCGTCCTCTTGAGGTGGAATAGAAATGGCGCTGGCAAAGGTCTCTTTGGATGCCGCCAGATTGAGGAAGGACAGCTGAAATGAAATGGAACTGTCGAAATAGTTGAGGAAGTCACACCAGCCATCAAAGATTGCGGATTTGTCCTCGTTCTGAGAAAGCTGATAATTGATGTCCTGAAACTGGATGGTCTTGGTATAGTGGCACTCTGACACGCGGCAAATGCCGTCCGGCCACATCCGTTCATAAGGGATGCTGTCCTGAGCCGATTTTTCCTTCCGGTCCGTGCGGTTGGCACGGGCGATGGCGGCCTCGATCTGCTTCTTCTCAGCACGGGACAGCTTTCTTCTTGCTTTCACCGGCGGCGTCTGTTTGCCATCCTTATCTGCCTGCCGGTTTTTCTTTGCTGTGAACAATGTCATACACCTCCTTGTCGAGCTTTTCCTGCCGTTCCAACACGGCATAGAAGTTGTTGGTCTTATACGGGCGCTGTTTTGGCCGAATCACGGCAACCTTAATGATATTGCCGACGATCTTTTCCAGGGACTGACCGTGTTTCTCATACATTGCCAACATGAAGAAGGGCAGCATGACCAGCATCATGCACATGGCCGCCACACTGCTTCCCGCAGGCTCCCGGAGCAAAAAGAAAAGTGGTACGCCGATAAGCGCTCCGCTGCCAAAGCAGACCAGCTGCCTCTTGGTTAAGTTGAACATGACCTTGGTTTTTACTTTCGTCAGGTCTTTGGGTACGGGTACATAAGCCAATGGAATTGCCTCCTTCCATGTCAGTGGGCATTAAACACAGCTTTTGCGAGGCTGCCGGTCTTAAAGAGCGTGAAGCACAAAAGAACTGTATAGCCCACGCAGCTCCAGATTGCCATAATGATGTCGGATTCCGTGGCGATATTCTGCACCAACACCGCGTAGATTGCCACGCAGACGATAATGAGAAACGCCTGAAAGCCCAGGGCAAACAGGGAGCGCAGATAATTCTGACCCATGCCGCCCCATTCTTTGCCCATCATGGTAGCCATCGGAATAGGTGCTACGGAGGTCACGAGATATATTTCCAGCATACGGCCATAAATGACAATGAAAATGCAGATATACAGCGCCCACATGGTAATGCCGATAAAAAGCGATTGGAACCACAGACCAAACAAAGGTCCCAGTTCCATCTCCATCAGGCGCGGCTCCAAATCGCCCATCACAGAGGAGATGTCGATGGATGCGTCTGCGCCGATGACGCCGGATGCCTGCGCAACCACGCTTTGCGCCATATCAAATACGCCCATCACAATGGACCAGGTGTTGGTAACGATGAGAATGGCGGCGGCACTTTTGAACATCCATTTGAAGATCATCCATGTGTCTACATCGTGCAGGTTGTTTTTGTCTGTAATCATCTGAATCAATTCAATGGTCATGACCGCAGCCAGAATCACACCTGCAATCGGCACGATAATGGAATTGGACAGATTTTGGATCATGCCGAAAATACTGCCGTTCCAGCCCTGCGGGGTTTGCCCCACCTGCACGGATATATCCGCGACCTGTTGGTTTACGCTGTCGAACATCCCCGACAAGTTGCTCATGATGCCGCCCACCAGCATTTCCTTCAGCCATGTGGTGATTGCCTCAAGTAAGAAATCCATACGGTGTTACCTCCTTTCAGCCGCCCCCGCATGACTGCGGGGACGGCAAGGATTTCATGTGGGGACGATTAGACGGTAAACAAACTGGAGAGCAGAGGAACGAGGACCATGCCGACTACGGCCACACCAGCGCCCGCCATGAGCTGCTTCATTCCCTGGCTTTTAGCTCCGGGATTGTCATTGCCGTAGCCCTCCAAGAGGTTGATGACACCCCAAATGCCGAGACCGGCACCGAGTGCGATTACGAGGGTCTGAAGAACGGTGATTGCCTGAGTAAAAAATGCCATAAATAATTATTAGCCGGAATCATTTGAAAAGTTGATTAGTCATGTTTCATAGGCATACAAAAGCCGGAACAATCTGCCGCCCGGTTTCCGGGGGCCTGATTCCGGCTATCCTCCTTTTTCATTATTTTTTTGTGATTGTCCGCCTTGTACGCCAATGGCCTCCAAAGAGGCAGTTGGGGCAAATAGATAAGATCACTCCTTTCACAGCGGAACATTATTCATCGCCCGTAGCGTCTACCTCGTAAACATCGTAGACCTCGCTGGACTTGGGTTTCAGCCGGGCGGACAGAAACGCTTCAATGTCGAAAGCGTTCTTCGGGTTCGCGTCGGCAGTGTACTTAAAATTGGGATGCTTGGTGATGTCGTACTTATCCGAAAGGAAAGGCCGCACACCGCGCAGCTGGAGGATGCACTTGCCGCCATCCATGACGGCAAGCTCGTCCTGGCTCATCAACTCTTTCCCCAATTTCTGATAATTAAGAGAGTGGGAGGTCTCCCGCCCACGGCTCTCGCCGGTGTTGTAGGTGTCGATAGTTTCTTTCCCAAGCACGGCAGCCAATTCCTTTAAGGTAGTCGGCTCCTTGCCGCCCAAGAAGATGGATGTGTCCATATTACCAATGATGGTATCGGCGTTGTCCTTGTAGATGGCTTTCAGCTGGGATTGTGCCTGCAACACCAGACAGGCGGAGATCTCTCGGCTTCGGATGGTGGCCACCAGCTTCTCCAGCTTGGGAATCTGGCCGATATTGGCACACTCGTCGATGAGGCAGCGCACATGGATGGGCAGCCGCCCACCGTACACATCATCAGCCTTTTCACACAAGAGATTGAAAAGCTGGGTATAACACATGGAAATCAGAAAGTTAAAGCTGTCATCCGTATCACTCATAATGAGAAACAGCGCTGTTTTCCGGTCTCCCAGGGTATCTAACTCCAACTCATCATAGGAAGTGACCTCCCGCAGCTCCGCGATGTC
>JBGVGH010000099.1:0-18726 GCA_045121575.1 Faecousia sp. | reverse complement strand
TTTGAGGTCGGACGGTTGGCGGCTGGAGAGGTACATAGGGGAGGGCGCCTTTTCGAAGCGCCTCCCCTATGCCGCATTCTTTTGGTACTTTTCTTGGCGGGACAAGAAAAGTACGAACGCTTCCCCGATAAACTCCAATTTGCAGCAGGGCAGCCAGTGGCTGCCCTGCTTTTATGACACGGCGATGTTCTTCCGCATGGCGCAGATGGCCCCCTTTTCCAGCCGGGACACCTGGGCCTGGGAAATGCCCAGCACCCCCGCCACCTCCATCTGGGTGCGCCCGTCGTAAAACCGCAGGGAGAGAATCTGCTTCTCCCGCTCTCCCAACGCCCGGAAGGCATCCCGCAGGGCAATGTGCTCCATCCAGTTGGCCTCGGTGTTTTTGTTGTCCCGCACCTGGTCCATCACCGTCAGCGGATCGCCGCCGTCGGAATACACCGGGTCAAACAGGCTCACCGGCGCGCACACCGCGTCCATGGCCTGGCTGACCTCCTCCGGCGTCAGCTCCAGATACCGGGCGATTTCCTCCAGCGTCGGCTCCCGCCCCAGTTCCAGAGTCTTACTTTCCTTGCATTGCAGCACCCGGTAGGCCACATCCCGGATGGAGCGGGACACCCGGATGGCGCTGTTGTCCCGCAGGTAGCGCCGCACCTCGCCTGCAATCATGGGCACGCCGTAGGTGGAAAAGCGCACCTGCTTGTCCGGGTCAAAATTGGCGATGGCCTTCATCAGCCCGATGCACCCCACCTGAAACAAATCGTCCGGGCTCTCCCCCCGCTTTTCAAACCGCCCGATGACCGACAGCACCAGCCGCAGATTTCCCTCCACCAGCTGCTGCCGGGCCTCTGCGTCCCCCGCCTTTGCCCGTTTCAGCAGCGCGTCCATTTGCGATGAGGTCAGCGTTTTCAGCCGTGCGGTGTTCACACCGCAGATTTCTACCTTTCCCTGCATAGCTTCCTCCCGCCAAGTTGATACTCCCATTATTTCCAGCCCCGCCGGAAAGATACATTTCAATTTTTTGTCGTTTTTTCACAAATTTTTGACGGGCCGCCCCCGGCCCCCTTTCTCCCAACCGGGGTCTGCCTGGAAAAAAATCGACTTTTTCGACTTTTTTCCTTCCTTTTCATTTTGAGCTCAGCGGTGACGTAACACCGTCCGCGCCGCCTTCTTTCTTCCCCTTATGCAGGAAAATATGCACCATCTTTTTTCCCCCGGTTTTTGAAAAGCCGGGTTTTTGCTGTGGAAAACCGGAACTTTTCCACAATCTCCACAGACTTTTCCACAGGGGTTTTCCACAACCTCTTTCCACAGGTTTATGCATTTTCAGTTAACATAACGATTTTTGTCCGATTTTGAAAAAAATTCATTTTTTAAAACCTTCGCCATTTTCACAACACCCCCTCTTCCCCGCCTGTAAAAAAAGACTTGACACCCCTTTTTGTCCACGCCGCCCCCCGCCCGGAAAAAAATCCGAATTTTTTTCAAAATAGGGATTGATTTTATTGGAAAAACGCGCTATAATGTGAAACCGTACGAACATTTGTAGAACAGGAGGTGTAACAATGCCCAACATTAAGTCCTCTAAGAAGGATGTTATCCGTTCCAAGGTTGCTTACGAGAAGAACAAGGCTCAGAAGTCCGCTATGAAGACTGCCATGAAGAAGTTCGAGTCCGCCGTTGTCGCCGGTGACAAGGCCGTCGCTACCGACGCCTACAAGCTGGCTGTCAAGGCTGTGGACCAGGCCGCTCTGTCCGGTCTGCTGCACAAGAACAATGCTGCCCGCAAGAAGAGCAGCATGACTCTGAAGCTGAACGCTATGGCCTGATTTCTCTGAAAATATCTCCCTCCCTCTTTTCCCGGAGGGAGTTTTTTCATGCTGCCCCTGCCGCCCTTTTGGGAAAGGGAAATGGTTTTTTGCAACACACTTTTAATATTTGATTCACATTTTGTCCAGAAATTTGCAAAAAATGGCAAATTGTCATGGTCATTTTTGTCATATTCCCACTAATTTCATTTTTTCGGTTGTAAAGCTTGCAAAAATGTTGTACAATAGTGTTCAAGTATACAATGCGATTTTATGGACTTTATCTTTTTTAGGAGGATTTTCCTTATGAAGCCGATTGTTTTGGTTATTATGGACGGTGTAGGCAAGGGTGACGGCGGCAGCGGCGATGCCGTGGCCGTGGCAAAGACCCCCACGCTGGATAAACTGCTTGCCACCTGCCCTCACACTTATCTCAAAGCCCACGGCACCGCCGTCGGCCTGCCCAGCGATGACGACATGGGCAACTCCGAGGTGGGACATAACGCTCTGGGCTGCGGCCAGATTTATTCTCAGGGTGCCAAGCTGGTGGGCGAATCCATCGAAAACGGCGCGCTGTACGCTTCCGAAACCTGGAAGGAGCTGGTTGCCAACGCCGAAGGCCGGGCCATGCACTTCATTGGCCTGCTGTCCGACGGCAATGTCCACTCCAACATTCACCACCTGATTGCCCTGCTGCGGCAGGCCCACGCCCAGGGCGTGAAGAAGGCCTACTGCCACATCCTGCTGGACGGCCGTGATGTGCCCGCCACCTCCGCACTGGAGTATGTGGATATGCTGGAAAAGGTGCTCTCTGAGCTGAACACCGAAGGCTGCGACTATGCCATCGCCTCCGGCGGCGGCAGAATGCAGGTGACCATGGACCGGTACGAGGCCAACTGGGCCATGGTGGAAAAGGGCTGGCGCACCCATGTCCAGGGCATCGGCCGCCAGTTTGCCAGCGCTGCCGAGGCCATCGAGACCTACCGGGCCGAAACCGGCGTCATCGACCAGGACCTGCCCGCCTTCGTCATTGCCCGCAACGGTGAGCCTGTGGCGAAAATCGCCAACGGCGACAGCGTCATCCTCTTTAACTTCCGGGGCGACCGTGCCCAGGAAATCTCCCTGGCCTTTGACCGGGAGGATTTTGACAAGTTTGACCGGGGCGACTACACCGGCGTGAAGTTTGCCGGTATGCTGCAGTACGACGGCGATTTGAACATCCCCCGCCACTATCTGGTGCAGCCCCCCGTCATCAAAAACACCCTGACCGAGGTGCTGGTGAACGCCGGCATCGCCGAGTTTGCCTGCTCCGAAACCCAGAAGTACGGCCATGTCACCTACTTCTGGAACGGCAACCGCTCCGGCAAAGTCAGCGAGGAGCTGGAGGACTATCTGGAAATTCCCTCCGATGTGATTCCCTTCGAGCAGGCCCCTGCCATGAAATCCAAGGAAATCACCGCCGCCATGGTTTCCGCCATGGAGTCCGGCAAGTATCAGTTCCTGCGCTGCAACTACCCCAACGGCGACATGGTGGGCCACACCGGCGTGATGGACGCCGTGGTGACGGCCATGGAGTGTGTGGACAATGGCCTTGCCGCCATTCTGGAAGCCGCTGACAAGTACGGCTACACCGTGCTCATCACCGCCGACCACGGCAATGCCGACCAGATGACCGAAACCAAGAAGGGCAAGACTTCCGTCCGCACTGCCCACTCTCTCAACCCCGTTCCCTTCATCATCTACGATTCCCAGCGCACCTTTACCCTGAAGGAGGGCCACTTCGGCCTTGCCAATGTGGCACCCACCGTTGTCCGGATGCTGGATCTCACCGCCCCGGACTGCTGGGAGGAAAGCATGGTGTAACCGGATTTCCGGCTGCACCGCCATGACAGGAGGTAATTCTATGACTCAATTCGACAATTCCAACGGACATGTGAACATCACTTCCGGCGTCTATACCGACATTGCCGGCACCGCCGCCATGAACTGCTTCGGCGTCAAGGGCATGGCTGCCCGCTCCGTTTCCGACGGGGTGTATCACCTGCTGCGCAAGGAATCCGCCGCCAAGGGTGTGCGTGTCCGCTTCCACGAGGATAAGAGCATCTCCATCGACCTGCACATCATGGTCGATTGTGGTGTGAACCTTTCCGCCGTGGGCGAATCCATCATCTCCGAGGTCCGCTATGTGGTGAACAAGCACACCGGCACCGAGGTACGGGATGTCAATGTCTACATTGACTCCATGATGATCGGTTAAAATTTCGGAGGTAACTTTCGTGAAACAGACCATAAACGGCATCGATTTTCGCCGCCTGATTATCAGCGCGGCTGCCGCCATTGAAATTCATAAGCAGCAGCTCAACGAGCTGAATGTGTTCCCCGTCCCCGACGGCGACACCGGCACCAATATGTCCATGACCATCAACGCCGCTGCCGCCGACCTGCGCAAGACCGAAAATCCCGACCTGGCTTCCGCCTCCAAGACCACCGCCTCCGCCATGCTGCGGGGCGCCCGTGGCAATTCCGGCGTGATTCTGTCCCTGCTGATGCGGGGCATGGCCAAAAAGCTGCGGGAAGCGGAGCATTGCGACGGTGTTCTGTGGGCCCAGGCCCTGCAGGAAGGCGTAGATACCGCCTATAAGGCTGTGATGAAGCCCGCCGAGGGCACCATCCTCACCGTGGCCCGTCTGGCTGCCGACAAGGCTGCCCTCGCCGCCACGGAAAACAACCACATCGAATTCGTCCAGGAGGCTGCCATCGCCGAAGCCAAGGTAGCCCTGGCAGAAACCACCAACCTGAATCCCGTGCTGAAAAAGGCCGGCGTGGTGGATGCCGGCGGCAAGGGCTGGCTGGTGGCGCTGGAAGCCATGCTGGCAGCGCTGCGGGGTGAGGACATCACCGCCCCCACCACTGCCGAGCCTGTCACCGAAGTGAAGGAATCCGCCGATTTCTCCGACTTCAACACCGAGGACATCACCTTCACCTATTGCACCGAGTTCATCATCTCCCGGGAAAATGACCTGGACCCGGGCAAGCTGCGGGACTTCCTCTCCAGCCTGGGCGACAGCCTGGTGCTGGTGGACGACGAGGAGATTATCAAGGTTCATGTCCACACCAACGACCCCGGCAAGGCGCTGCACGAGGCCATGGACTACGGCTCTTTCGTCACCGTGAAAATCGAGAATATGCGCCTGCAGCACACGGAAAAGGTGCTCTCCGAGCAGGAACTGGCCCCCAAAATCGCGGAGCCTGAAAAGGCGCTGGGCGTGGTATCCGTCTGCGCCGGCGACGGCCTTGCGGATGTGTTCCGCAACCTGGGCGTGGACGGCATCATCTCCGGCGGCCAGACCATGAACCCCAGCACCCAGGACATTCTGGAGGCGGTGAACAAAGTCCCCGCCGAAACCGTCTTTGTCCTGCCCAACAACAAGAACATCATCATGGCTGCCCAGCAGGTGGATGCCCTTACCCCCAAGAATGTCATCGTCATCCCCAGCAAAACCGTTCCCCAGGGCATCACCGCCATGCTCAACTTCAATGTGGACGGCTCCGCCGAAGAAAACGAGGCCGCGCTGAATGAGGCCCTGGACACGGTGGACACCATGCAGATTACCTACGCCGCCCGCAACTCCGACTTTGACGGCTACGACATCCACGAGGGTGACTATCTGGCACTCTACGGCTCTGCTTTGTTTGGCACCAGCACAGACATTCGGGTGCTGCTGCGCTCCCTGGCGGAAAAGGTCCGGGACGAGGGCAAGGAATACATCACCATCTACTACGGTTCCGATGTAAAAGAGCGCCACGCCCAGAAGGCGGCGGACATCTTCGCTGAAATCTGCCCCGACGCGGATGTGAATCTGCTCAGCGGCGGTCAGCCGGTGTACTATTATCTCATTTCCGCGGAATAATATTTCCGCAGGTGCAAGGCTTGCCGCATCCGCCGGTGCGGCGAGCCTTTTCCATTTTGAAGGCAGGTATTCGACATGAATTTTCTGAAAAAATACATCCGCATGGGAAAATCCATATCCGACTATCTGCGGCCCATGGAAATTCCCTTGCACAGTGCCCACACCAGCTTCTTTCTTATTTTGTCCCTGTTTCCCTGTCTGCTGCTCCTCCTGGGCCTTCTGCGCTATACCGACATCGGTGCTGCGGAACTGATGGCCTTTCTGGAAGGGCTGCTGCCGGACGCGTTTCTGCCCATTGCGGAAAAGCTGATTGAGGCCTCCTACCGCCATTCCTCCGGCACCGTGGTGTCTATCTCGGTGCTGGCTACCCTGTGGTCTGCCAGCCGGGGTATGTACGGCTTGCTTGGGGGACTGCAGGCGGTTTACGGTCTTGGAAACGGCCGGGGCTACATCCGCAACCGCAGCATCAGCGCGGTGTACACCCTCTTTTTTCTGCTGTCGGTGGTTGTGATGCTGGTGCTGCATATGTTCAGCAACGCCATCGTGGACTATCTGCGCATGACCACCATCCCCTGGGTGATGACCCTCCTGAATCTGGTCAATCTCCGCTCCCTTGCCCTGCTGGTGCTGCAAATCGCCCTGTTTACCGTGATTTACGCCCTGCTGCCCGGCCGCCGGAACCGGCTGCTGCACAGCCTGCCCGGCGCGGTGGTTGCCTCCCTGGGCTGGCTGATTTATTCCCAGCTTTTCTCCATTTATGTGACCTATTTTGCGAGATATACCAACATTTTCGGCTCTGTTTACGCTCTGGCGTTGGGGATGCTGTGGCTGTATTTCTGCATCTGCATCCTGTTCTACGGTGCTGCACTGAACCGTTTTCTTCAGGAAAAGCCCAAACTACGATAAAATATTCTCCAGAATTTGACATTTGGTTATAGAAAATTCACATTATTTCCCTATAATGGATAAAAAGGGGGAATTTGATGTTTGGCTTTGTAACCGCCAGCTTAAAAGAGCTTTCGCCCCAGGAGCGGAAGCGTTACTGCGCCGTCTACTGCGGCATCTGCCGGCGTATCCGCCAGCGTGCCGGGCAGCTTTCCCGGCTGAACCTGAGCTATGACATGGCTTTTCTGGCCCTGCTGCTGATGAGTTTGTACGAGCCGGAGGAAACCGGCGGCGACAATGCCTGCGCCCTGCACCCCATCAACAAGCGCCCCTGGACGGACAATGTTTACATTCAGTACGCCGCCGACATGAATGTGGCCCTGAGCTACTACAACTGCCTGGACGACTGGCAGGACGACAAAAAGCCCACCCGCAAGTGGATGGCAGACCACCTGGCCCACTACTGCCCGGACATCGAAACCCAATATCCCCGGCAGTGCAGCGCCATGCAGGATTGCATTGCCCGGCTCTCCCAGCTGGAAAAGGAGGGCTGCACCAACCCGGACGAGCCTGCCGCCTGCTTTGGCCAGCTCATGGCGGAGCTTCTGGTGTATGAGGAAGATTTGTGGAGCGACGACCTGCGGGAAATGGGCATGGCCCTGGGCCGGTTTATTTACCTGGCAGACGCCGCCGTGGACTATAAAAAGGATGTGCGCAAGGGAAAATACAACCCCTTTGCCGCCCAGGGCACCGGTGCCGACTGGCCCCGGTGGGAGGAGTATCTGGTGCTTTCCATGGCCCGGTGTACCGATTATTTTGAAAAACTGCCGCTGGTGCAGGACAAGTCCCTGCTCAACAACATTCTCTACGGCGGCGTGTGGACGAACTTTGGCAAAAAACGAAAGGAGGCAGACGACGCCTCATGATTCAAGACCCCTACAAGGTGCTGGGCGTCAGCCCTGACGCTTCCGACGAGGAAATCAAGCAGGCTTACCGCCGGCTTGCCAAGCAATACCACCCCGACCGCAACCCCGGCGACGCGGAAGCCGCCAAAAAAATGCAGGAAATCAACGCCGCCTATGAGCAAATCAAAAATCCGGAAAAGGCCCAGCCCAATTCCGGCTACGGCGGCTACGGCGGCTATGGCTCCTACGGCGGCTACAATTCCTACGGCGGCCAGACCGCCCAGAATCAGGGGGATAACTACCAGCAGGCCGCCTACCAGTATATCCGCTACGGCCGCTACCAGGAGGCCCTCAACGCCCTGGGCAGCGCCACCAACCGGGATGCCCGCTGGTATTACCTCAGCGCCATCGCCAATCAGGGCGTGGGCAATCAGGTCACTGCCCTGGAGCATATCCGCCGGGCGGTTTCCATGGAGCCGGACAACCAGGAGTATCTGCGTGTGCTGGACCAAATCGAGCACGGCGGCTCCGCCTACCGCCAGCAGGCTGGCTCCTACCGGGGCTATACCATGCGGGGAAACCCCTGCTCGGGACTGTGTATGTGCTACGCCATCCACCTGTTCTGCCCCTGCTGTTAAACAAAAATGCCGGACGGTTCTCACAACCGCCCGGCCTTTCCTTTGTAAAATGATAAATTTTATTCGTAGTGGCGGCATAGAGCTGGCCCGCAAGCGCACCACCCCAAGTTGTGTCATTTAAGAGCGAGCCGAAGGCGAGTCGAAGAATCTCACCTTTCCCACGAGATCCTTCGGCTTCGCTGACGCTCCGCTCAGGATGACATGGGAGGTGGGCATTTATCCGCTTTCGCGGATGGCATTTCCCGTGAAAATGCCCGGGCGGCATCTATGCCGCCCCTACTGATAACTGCCAACTGATAACCGACAACTATGAAAAAAACCGGGCGTTTCCGCCCGGTTTTTGCTTTTTTATCTCTGGCTGCCCAGGAAGAACAGCGCCAGGGTGCCGGGGCCGGAATGGGAGCCAATCACCGCGCCGGTATAGCCGATGATGACCTCCTCCACGCCGTATTTCTCCCGCACCAGCGCTTCCAGCCGCTTGGCGTCCTCCAGGCAGTCGCCGTGGCAGATGAACACCGTCTTGTTCTCCCCCGGCAGGCCCAGCTGGCCCATTTTATCCGCCACAGCCTCGATGGCGGCCTTTCTGCCCCGCACCTTGCTCATGTTGATGAGGTGTCCCTCGTCGTCCATGTGCATCACCGGCTTGATGCCCAGCACCGTTCCGGCAATGGCGGTAGCCGCGCTGACCCGGCCGCCCCGCTTGAGATACATCAAATCGTCCACCGTAAACCAGTGGCACAGATGGGTCTTGGCATCCTCCGCCCAGTCCGCCAGGGCGTCCAGCTCCATGCCCTCATCCCGCTTGCGGCAGGCGTAATACACCAGCAAGCCCTGTCCCAGAGAGGCGCTGCGGGTGTCCACCACCCGAATGCGGCGCTGGGGATACTTCTCCGCCAGGTCGCCCGCGGCGATGACGGCAGACTGGTAGGTGGTGCTCAGGCCGGAAGAAAAGGCCAGCACCAGCACATCCTTTCCGCTCTGCAGCGTCGGCTCCATGGCCTTTTCCCAGCTGTCGGGGTTGATGGCGGAGGTGGAGGCGGTTTCTCCATTGCGCAGGGCCTGATACAGCTCCTCGATGCCCTCCCCCACGGAATCGGCCCGCTCCGTGCCCCGGAACCGCAGATTCAGGCTGACCATCTTCACATTCCATTTTTCTCTCAGCTCTGCCGGCAGGTCACAGCCGGAGTCTGTTAAAATCTCATAAGTACACATAAGCATTTCCTTTCGCTTTTGTTTATCGCTTCCTTATGATACCGCATTTTTCGGAAAAAGTCACCCGTTTTTTGGTTTCTCCCCCGCTCCCCCCGGTAGAAATTCCACTCTACCCATGGTAGAATCCCGGTTTTCTTCCCTTTTTCGGCTTAAAAAGTCTGGACACAGCCGGAAAATTCTGCTACAATAGAAGAAATTTGAAAAAGGGGGCAATTTCCATGAAATGTCCGTTTTGCGGCGACCAGGAGAGTAAGGTGGTAGATTCCCGCCGAAGTGAGGACGGTCAGAGCATCCGCCGCCGCCGGGAATGTCTGGCCTGCCAACGCCGGTTCACCACCTATGAAATGGTGGAAAGCCTGCCCATCATCGTGGTCAAGCGGGATGGCTCCCGACAGAACTTTGACCGGAACAAAATTCTCAACTCCATGATTCGCGCCTTTGACAAGCGGAAGGTGGACATCGCGGATTTGGACCGGCTCACCACCGAAATTGAGCAGGACATTCAAAATTCCCTGGAACGGGAAATCACCACCGACCGTCTGGGGGAAATGGTCATGGCCCGCATCAAGCCCATGGACGAGGTGGCCTACATCCGCTTTGCCTCCGTCTACCGCCGGTTTCAGGATGTCAGCGGCTTTGTCCGGGAGGTCAGCCGCTTCCTGGAGGAAAAATAAACGAAACCCCCTCCGAGGAGGGGGTTTTCTTATGCATTTCGGAAAGTAATGGCGCCCGTTTCCCCGTCCATGCTGTCCACAATGGCCAGGGATTCCAGCCGGTAGCCCAGATTCCGCAGCCGCTCGCCGCCGGGCTGAAAGCCCTTTTCGATGGCAACGCCCAGGCCCACCACTTCGGCCTCGGCCTCATCCACAATGGAAATCAGGCCCTGCAGGGCGCAGCCGTTAGCCAGAAAATCGTCGATAATCAGCACCTTGTCCGCAGGATTCAGGAACTTTTTGGACACAATCACCCGGTTATTTTCCTTGTGGGTGTAGGAGGTCACCTCCGCCACATACAGTTCCCCGTCCAGATTGATGGACTTGGTCTTTTTGGCATAGACCATGGGCACACCGAATTCCCGGGCCACCGGATAGGCAATGGCAATGCCGGAAGCCTCAATGGTCAGCACCTTGGTCACCCCCGCGTCCCGAAACCGGCGGTGAAATTCCTTGCCAATCTGGTCCATCAGGGCAATATCCATCTGGTGATTCAGGAAGCTGTCCACCTTCAGCACATTGCCGGGCTTCACAACGCCGTCCTTCAAAATACGCTCTTCCAAAAAGTTCATGTCGCGCCCCCCTCTTTTTTCCCTAATATACCACAGCTTTCTCCAAAAGTCAGCCCCTTTTTGCGCAAATGTCAAAAATTTCCCAGCCGCACACCGGCAGCCGTGGAATTTCCGGTTTTCTTGTGCAAAATGCCCATGAAAAATGGGGGTGGCAGGGTGGTTTTCCCCTGCCTTTCCGGGTTTTTCCCGGAAATTTTTTAAAATTTTGCTCCCTTCTTCTACATTTTCCACAAAAAACAGGGAGCTGCCCCTTTTATTATTTCATTTTTTATAAAAAAGTTGGAAATTTTTATTTTTTTCATTGATTTTCCGTGGATTCTGGAATACAATAGGATGGCGACTGAAAGACCATTCTCCATCCGAGGTGAAATTCCTTGCTGAACATCGTTCTGGTAGAGCCGGAAATCCCGCAGAACTGCGGCAACATTGCCCGCACCTGCGCCGCCACCGGCTGTAACCTCCATCTCATCCGCCCCCTGGGCTTTGACATTTCCGAAAAAGCCGTCCGCCGGGCGGGTCTGGACTACTGGAACCTGGTGCAGGTCAGGGACTATGAAAACCTGGACGACTTCTTTGCCCGCAACGAAGTGAAACAGATGTGGTGCCTGTCCACCAAAGCCCCCCGGCGCTATACCGAGGCCCGTTTTGAGGACGGCTGCTACCTGTTCTTCGGCAAAGAAACCCGGGGCCTGCCGGAGGATTTTCTGGAGGCGCACCGGGAAAGCTGCCTGAAAATTCCCATGCGGCAGGAAGCCCGGAGCTTGAATTTGAGCAATGCCGTGGCAATCACGGTGTTTGAAGCCCTGCGTCAGCTGGATTTCCCCGGCCTGCAGGACTATGGCAAAATGAAATTTTAATGCGGAGGATTCTTAATATGAACTACAACAAAAAGTCTATCGAAGACATCGATGTAGCCGGCAAGCGGGTTCTGTGCCGCTGCGACTTCAATGTCCCCACCAAGGACGGCAAAATCACTTCTGACAAGCGGATTGTCGCCGCCCTGCCCACCATCGAGTACCTCATCAACCACAATGCCCGGGTCATTCTCTGCTCCCACATGGGCAAGCCCAAGGGCGAGTGGAAGCCCGAACTGTCCCTGAAAATCGTTGCCGACCGGCTGAGCCAGCTGCTGGGCAAGGAAGTGGTCATGGCCTCTGATGTGGCCGGCCCCGACTCCCAGGCCAAGGCCGCCGCTCTGAAGGACGGCGATGTGATGCTGCTGGAGAACACCCGTTACATCAAGGGCGAAACCAAGAACGACCCCGAGCTGAGCAAGGCGCTGGCTAGCCTGGCTGACATTTTCGTCAACGACGCTTTCGGCACCGCCCACCGTGCCCACTCCTCCACCGCCGGCGTGGCTGACTACCTGCCCGCCGTTTCCGGCTTCCTGGTGCAGAAGGAAGTTTCCATCATGGGCAAGGCTCTGGCCAACCCCGAGCGTCCCTTCGTCGCCATTCTGGGCGGCGCCAAGGTTTCCGACAAGCTGAATGTCATCAACAACCTGATTGAAAAGGTGGACACCCTGATCATCGGCGGCGGCATGGCCTTCACCTTCCTGGCTGCCCAGGGCTATGATGTGGGTGCCTCTCTGGTGGACAACGAGAAGCTGGTCTACTGCAAGGAAATGCTGGCTAAGGCCCAGGCCAAGGGCGTCAAGCTCCTGCTGCCTGTGGACACCGTGGTGGCCGACTCCTTCCCCAACCCCATCGACGCTGAAATCGCCGTGGAAACCGTGATGTCCGACGCCATCCCCGCCGGGAAGATGGGCCTGGACATTGGCGAAAAGGCACAGGCTGAGTTTGCTGCCGCTGCCAAGAGCGCCAAGACCGTTGTCTGGAACGGCCCCATGGGCGTGTTTGAGAACCCCACTCTGGCAAAGGGCACCATCGCCGTTGCCCAGGCTCTGGCTGATTCCGATGCCGTGACCATCGTCGGCGGCGGTGACTCCGCTGCCGCCTGCGAGCAGCTGGGCTTTGCCGACAAGATTACCCACATCTCCACCGGCGGCGGCGCTTCCCTGGAATTCCTGGAAGGCCTGGAGCTGCCTGGCATTGCTTGTCTGGAAGACAAGTAAGGACAGGCAGTTCGGGGCCCCCGCAAAAGCGAATGGCTTTTGTGGGGAAGAGGAAAAGCGGCATACAGCCTGAGTTTTGATGCTTGCATCAAAACGAAAAATTGTATGCCTGCTTTGACGACGCCTGGCATCGCTTGCCTGGAAGACAAGTAATTCAAAATTCCAACCACCACACCGTCTTTCCGGGCGGTGTGGTATTCACGGAAATCCCCCCATTGTTAACCGCATCGAATTCCGATGTCAAATAGATCGTTTTAGGAGAATCAATACATGAACAGAAAGTATCGCAAAACCGTCATTGCCGGCAACTGGAAAATGAACAAAACCCCCTCCGAGACCAAGGAGTTTATGACCGCCTTCAAGGGCATGCTGCCTAAGGGCCGCTGGTGCGATGTGGCCCTGTGCGTGCCCGCCGTGTGCATCCCCGCTGCTGTGCGTGCCATGCGGGAGACCCGGGTGGGCATCGGCGCTGAGAACCTGAACGCCAACCCCAGCGGCGCCTACACCGGCGAAATCTCCGCCTCCATGCTCACCGACGCCGGCTGTAAGTATGTCATCATCGGCCACTCCGAGCGCCGCGCCATGGGCGAGACCGACCAGGATGTGAATGCCAAGGTTCTGGCCGCTCTGGAAGCGGGCCTCATTCCCATTATGTGCTGCGGCGAGAGCCTGGAGCAGCGGGAAGCCGGCATCACCACCGAGCACATCGCCATGCAGATTAAGATGGGTCTGCAGAATGTGCCCGAGGATAAGATTCGCAAGGTCATCATCGCCTACGAGCCCATTTGGGCCATCGGCACCGGCCGTACCGCCACTCCCGAGCAGGCTGAGGAAGTCTGCGAAGGCATCCGCACCGTGGTTCGCAAGCTGTACTCCTCCAAGAATGCCCGCGCCATCTCCATCCTGTACGGTGGCAGCATGAACGAGAAGAACGCCTTCGAGCTGCTGGCTCAGCCCGACATCGACGGCGGCCTCATCGGCGGTGCCTCTCTGGTTCCTGAAAAGTTCGTGAAAATCATCGAAGCTGCCAACCAGCCCACGGTGTAATCAAAATGACGGGAGCGGCTTTTCCAGCCGCTCCCTGTTTTTTATAAATATAAGTTGAGGTTTGTCGAGGCATTTAGGAAAACAAAATGTAGGGCGAGGGCATGCCCTCGCCGCTGGGTTCGTTTTTTCCCACCACTCCGATAATTGCTACGGGTCGGCAAAGGCATGCCTTTGCCCTACAATGCCTTAGTATGACAAACCCCAATTTACAGGAGAACAATTATGAAAACACTTCTGTTATCCGCCGAGGCGGCGGACACTGCCGCCATCGCGGCCCGGCTCATCCAGTCCGGTGAGCTGGTGGCCATCCCCACGGAAACGGTGTACGGCCTGGGTGCCGACGGCCTGAATCCCGACGCGGTGGCCAAAATCTTCATTGCCAAGGGGCGTCCCCAGGACAACCCCCTCATCCTCCATGTGGCCCAGGCCTCCGATATGGAGCAGCTCTGCCACCACATCCCCGCCGGTGCCTACGCTCTGGCTGAAAAATTCTGGCCCGGCCCTCTGACGCTGGTGCTTCCCGCCCGGGACATTGTCCCCCGGCGCACCACCGGCGGTCTGGATACCGTGGCAGTGCGATGCCCGGACAGCGCCATTACCCGCGAAATCATCCGCCTTTCCGGCGTTCCCATTGCCGCGCCGTCGGCCAACATCTCCGGCAAGCCCTCCACCACCACCGCCGCCCATGTGCTGCACGACCACGACGGCAAAATTGCCGCCATTGTGGACGGCGGCCCCTGTCGGGTGGGCGTGGAGTCCACCATCGTGGATTTGACCGAGGAGCGCCCCCGGCTGCTGCGTCCCGGCGGCATCACCCCGGAGCAGCTGGTGGAGGTGCTGGGGGATTTGGTGGTGGACAAGGCCGTCACCGCCCAGATTGACAAGGACGCGGTGGTGAAAGCCCCCGGCATGAAATACCGGCACTATGCCCCTGATTGCCTGGTCATCATCGTTTCCGGCAGCCGGCAGGCCGCCGCCGACTATATCCATCATGTGTGGGAGCCGGGCGACCGGGTGCTGTGCTTTGAGGAGGAGCTTCCCCTCTATGCCGGCTACGCACCCCTGGCCTACGGCCGGGAGGCGGATGTGGAAACCCTGTCCGCCGGCCTGTTTGCCGCCCTGCGGATTCTGGATGACCCGGCGGTGCGCCGTGTCTACGCCCGCTGTCCCGTAGGCGGCGGCGTTGCCTACGCCGTGCAGAACCGGCTGAAGAAGGCGGCTGGCTTCCACATTGTGAATGCGGAGGAGCTGGCATGATCATCGGCATCACCGGCGGCACCGGCTGCGGCAAAACCACCGCCCTGGCGGTGATTCAAGAGCTGGGGGGCGTGGTTTTGGACTGCGACGCCATCTACCACCGCCTTTTGCAGCAGGATAAGGCCCTGCTTTCCGCCATCGAAAACCGCTTCCCCGGCACCGTGGAAAATGGCACCCTGAATCGAAAAAAACTGGGAAATCTGGTTTTTTCCGACAAAAATGCCCTGCTGGATTTGGATAAAATCACCCACACCGCCGTAAAAAATGAGGTGCTGCGCCTGCTGGAGCCCCGGCCGAAGCTTGCCGCCATCGATGCCATCGCCCTGTTTGAAAGCGGCCTTAACGCCCTTTGCGACTGCACCATTGCCGTCACCGCCCCGGAGGAAGTCCGGGTGCAGCGGCTCATGGCCCGGGACGGCATCGACGAAGCCTACGCCCGGCAGCGCATCGCCGCCCAGCGCCCCCAGGCAGAATTTGCCGCATTATGCGACTATGTGCTGGTAAATGACGGAAGCCCGGCGGATTTTCACGGAAAATGCCTTGCATTTTTCCGGGGAATCGGTATAATGAAATGAGAGTTTGCGGCGCTGCGCCGCCACCTGATTCTAAGGAGGAATACACCATGACTACGGAAGAACTGCGGCAGTCCCTGCTTGCCGCTCCCAAAAACGGATACACCCGCATTCCTGTGGAGGAAAGAGCCGAGATGGAGGCCTACTGCAAACGCTACATGGCCTTTATGGACGCCGCCAAGACCGAGCGGGAGTCCACCGCCTGGGCCGTTGCGGAGGCCGAGAAGCGGGGCTTTGTGCCCTTCAAGCCCGGCATGTCCGTCCAGCCCGGTGATAAGATTTACTATAACAACCGTGGAAAGTCCATCGCCCTGGCGGTCATCGGCACCGAGCCGCTGAGCAGCGGTGCCAATATCTGCGCCGCCCATGAGGATTCTCCCCGGATGGACATCAAGCCCAATCCTCTCTACGAGGATTCCGAAATTGCCTACTTCAAGACCCATTACTACGGCGGCATCAAGAAGTACCAGTGGCCCACCCTGCCCCTGGCCCTGCACGGCGTGGTCTGCACCAAGGACGGCCGCACCGTGAATGTGACCGTGGGTGAGGACCCTGCCGACCCCGTGCTGATGATTTCCGATTTGCTTCCCCACCTGGCAGGCGACCAGATGCAGAAAACTGCCGCCCAGGTCATCGCCGGTGAGCAGCTGAATGTGATTCTCGGCTCCGAGCCTCTGGCGGGCGAGGGCAGCGACCTGGTGAAGCTGCACATCATGCAGTGGCTGAACGAAAAATACGGCATTGTGGAAAGCGATTTCCTGTCCGCCGAGCTGAATGTTGTGCCCGCCGGCCCCTGCCGGGAGGTGGGTCTGGACCGCAGCCTGATTGCCGCCTACGGTCACGATGACCGGGTGTGCGTGTATGCAGAGCTGGAGGCCCTGTTTACCATCGGCACCCCCACCAAAACCGCCGTGTGCATTCTGGCGGACAAGGAGGAAATCGGCTCCGTGGGCATCTCCGGTATGCAGAGCCACTTCTTTGAGCATTTCATGGGCGGCCTGTGCGATGCCCAGAATGTGAAGCTGGAGGACTGCTTTGCCAACTCCTTCTGCCTGTCTGCCGATGTTTCCAACGCCTTCGACCCCAACTGGCCCGAAACCTGCGACCGCCGCAACAATTCCCAGCTGAATTACGGCGTTGCCATCTGCAAGTACACCGGCTCCCGGGGCAAGGGCGGCGCGTCCGACGCCTCTGCCGAGGCCATGCGCCACATCCGCAAGACCTTTGATGACAATAATGTGATTTGGCAGATTGCCACTCTGGGCAAGGTTGACCAGGGCGGCGGCGGCACCGTGGCTGCCTACATGGCAAACCGCAACATTGTCACCGTGGATGCCGGCGTGCCCGTTCTGAGCATGCACGCCCCCTACGAGCTGGTGAGCAAGCTGGACTGCTACTGCACCATGCTGGCCTGCAAGGCCATCTACCTGGCCTGATTTTTTCCAATACCAAGCAGCCCCGGCTCCCGCCGGGGCTGTTATTGCGCCATTTTCAAAGTGTCGTTTGATAAAGACCGTAGGGCGAGGGCACGCCCTCGCCGATTGGCTTCAAAATCTGGCATTTTCAGTCATTTTCTCGCCCTTAAATACATCGTAGGTGCCCTCAGGGGTGTCCGATGAACACTTCGATAGCGTTTCACCACGATTGAGGTTTGAATAGGTATCCGCGTGCAGACGGATAACTGCTAACTCCTAACTCCTAACTCCTAACTCCTAACTCCTAATTCCTAATTCCTCACTGTCACAGCCCTTTCCCCATGGAAATGCGCCGCAGAACCCGCAGGAAAATCTGCCCCCATTCCAGCCGCCGCACCCCGGTTTGGGCCACCATGGGAATTTCCGCCAGCGTTTGCTCCCCGCAGCGCACCGTCATGGTGCCCAGCTTCTGCCCCTGGCTCACCGGGGCCGTCACCTGCTCCTCCAGCCGAATGTCCACCTGCACCTCATTTTTCTGCCCCTTGTCAATCAGCAGTTTGGGATTCTCCCCCGGCACCACCGCCACATCCGCCGCCGTCCCCAGCTTCACCGGCACGGTTTGGCGCTCCACCTCCGGCGCCACCAGGGCGAAATTGGCAAAGCCATAATCCAGCATGGATTTGCAGGCGGCAAACCGCTCCCCGGAGCTTTCCGCCCCCATCACCACCGCAATCAGTTCCATGCCGTCCCGCTGGGCGGAGGCCGCCAGGCAGTAGCCCGCCCCGGAGGTAAACCCGGTTTTCAGCCCCGTGGCCCCGGAATAAAACCGCACCAGCTTGTTGGTGTTGGCCAGGCCAAAGGTGCCGTTTCGCACCGTGTCCATCCAGATGGTGGTAAATTTCTTGATGTCCGGGTGGTTCACCAGAAGCTGCCGGGACATCAGCGCAATGTCATAGGCGCAGGTGCGGTGCTGCTGCGCCTGGGGGTCATCATCCAGCCCGGTGCAGTTGACAAAATGGGTGTGTTCCATCCCCAGCTCCGCCGCCCGGCTGTTCATCCTGTCCACAAAGGCGCTTTCCGACCCCGCCAGATGCTCCGCCATGGCGCAGGCGCAGTCATTGGCCGACGACACGGCGATGGACTTGACCATATCCGTGACAGACATGGTTTCCCCCACCTTCAGATAAATCTGGCTGCCCCCCTTGGCTGCCGCCGCTTCCGAGGCGGTCACCATGTCGTCCCAGCCGATTTTCCCGGAATCGATGGCCTCCATAATCAGCAGCATCGTCATCACTTTGGTCACGGATGCCGGTGCCAGCGGTTCATGGGCATTTTTTTCATACAGCACTTTCCCGGTAGCCGCGTCCATCAGCAGGGCGCTCTTTCCCGCCACATCCAGCTCCACCGCCCCCGCCGGCAGTGCCAGCGCCAAAAGCAGTCCTGCCACCAGCAAAACGCAAATCCTTCTGCGCATGTTTACCCCTCCTTTTGATTGTGGTACAACCTATGCCGGAAAACATATGGAAATCACCGTTTTGTGCTGGATTTTTCCCCCGAATTATGATATAATTCAAAAAAATAGGCCGATTGTAAAATGAAGTTGGACAAGTGAAAAAAAGAAATCCATAGTGATTTCCTTATGGTAGAATGAAGTTCCCCAACACCATTCACCGGAGGTAACCACTATGGATCACCATCAGTATATCACAAATGAATCAGA
>JBGVGH010000098.1:0-11265 GCA_045121575.1 Faecousia sp. | reverse complement strand
GAAAAACCCCTGTGGACAGGCCACAGGGGAGTACATACGATTCACCCAAGCAAAAAGGCAGCGTTTGAGCCGGCCATTCGCCCGACTGAGTATCGCCTCTCATAAAGGAGAAAATCCATTATGGGCAGCGGGTGCGGACTTCCAATCGCGGGCCAAAGCCCTTCGTCCGTCACTCAACTCCCCATTTTGACGGCACTTTACGCAGGAAATCCTACTCTGTTCCCGGTGATTATACAACAGGCATGGGAAAATGTAAATAGCTTTTTTTCCAAAATTTAACACGATTCCCGCCCGCTTTGGAAAATGGAGCGGCAGTTGACAGTCCGTAGGGGCGATTTTTAATCGCCCGGGCATTTTCATGGAAAATGCCATCCGCGAAGCGGATAAATTGGGGCTTGTCGAGCAAAGGCATTGTAGGGCAAAGGCATGCCTTTGCCGACCGGTAGCAATTATTAGAGCGGTAAGAAAAAACAAACCCAGCGGCGAGGGCATGCTCTCGCCCTACATTTCGTTGTTCCAAACAGCTCGACAAACTCCAATTTATGGGGGCAGTCCGCGCTTAACTCCTAACTCATCATTCCGCGTTCAGGGTGTCCACCACGATGTCCGGGTAGGGGTTGGCGATGACGGTGCGGTAGGTGTGGTAAATCACCATGCCGGGCTTGCCGTTGGGAATTTTTTTCACCTGCTTTACCGGCGTTACATCCACGGCGATGTTCTGACCGCCGCCGGTTTCGGCGTAGTAGGCCGCCAGCTGCGCCGCCTGGGTGACGGTATTGTCCGGGGGCGTTACGCCGCCGCAGGAAATGATGACATGGCTGCCGTGTACCTTGGAGGCGTGAAGCCACAAATCGTCCTTCCGGGCGGATTTGAAGGTCAGCTCCTCGTTCTGCCGGTTGTTGCGCCCCACAAAAATGGGATAGCCGTCGGTGGAAACAAACCGCAGGGGCGGCAGTTTTCCCTGTTTTACCCGCTTTTTGCCGGATTCCGCCTTGAGATAGCCGGTTTCCTGAAGCTCTGCCCGGATTTCCTCCAGCTCCTGCTCGCTGGCGGCGCGGTTTAATTCGTCCGCCACGCTTTGCAGATATTCCAGCTCCTGCTGGGCGATGGCAATCTGCTGGGTCAGCTCCTTTTCGGCATTTTTCAGCTTGCCGTAGTCTTTGTAGAATTTCGCCGCGTTCTGCTGGGGCGAGAGCAGGGGCGACAGGGGAATTTCGATGGTTTTCATTTCCTCATCGTAAAAATCCTCTGCAAGAACGCTGGTCTGCCCCTTTTGAACCCGGTGCAGGTTAGCGGTCAGAATGTCCCCCAGTTGGCGCAGCCGCTCCCGGTCATAGGTGGCTTCCAGCTCCTTTTCCTGAATGGCGATTTTCCGCCGCAGCCGCTGGCACAGGTTGGTGACGGTTTTGCGGATGGCCTGTCCTTTCTGCCGGATGGCATCCTTCCGGTCCCGCAGGGCGTAATACATATCCAGAAGCCCGGAAAAGCTGTCGGCTGTTTTGCATTCGCCGCCGTACTGCCGGATGGGGCAGAAAGCAAACTGCTTGGGGGTGCCGTCGGCGGCGGCAAAGTAGGAGGGAACGGGGTGGCGCAGATTTTCCGTGAAGAACAGCGCCAGCTTCTCCCCGGCGGCGGGAATGTCCAGCGCCGCAATCCGGGCATCCACATCCCCGGCGGCAAACAGGGCCGCTTCCCGGCACACCAGGGGTGACAGACCCCCGAGCCTGTCCATCAGCCGGTCAGACAGCAGGTCAGCGCCGTTTTCCTCCAGCACCGATTGGAAGCCTGCCGCATCCAGCTCCAGCGGGTGCAGCTTCTCCACCGGCTCCGGGCTTTGATAAAACATCCCCGGCAGGGCGGTGCGCTTGGCACCCGCGTCCAGGCCGATGCGCCGCAGGCAGTCGATGATGCGGCCGTCTTTATCCAGCAGGTACAGGTTGCAGGTTTTGCCCATCAGCTCCGCCACCAGGCGCTTCTGGGTGGCGTCGCCCATTTCGTCGATGCAGTCAAAGGTGAAGATGGCGCACCGCTCCAGGGGCATCTGCTCCACCCCCGTCAGCTTGCCGCCGGACAGATGCTTGCGCAGCAACATGCAGAACATGGGAGGCTCCGGGGGATTTTCCGGGGAGGCGGTGGTCAGATGCAGCCGTGGGGCGGCGGGATTGGGGGCAAAGAGCAGCTTGGCCCGGTTTTCCCGGCCTTTCAGGTGGAGAATCACCGTGTCCCGGCTGGGCTGGTGGATTTTTTCCACCCGGGCTTCTCCCAAGCACCGGATTTCCTCCAGCACGGCAGACAGATAAAACGCGTCAAATGCCATACAGTTCCTCCATCACGGTGCAAAAAATCTCGTTGGCCCGCTCATCCTGCCCGGACAGGTGCAGATACCCGAACATGGCCTCCAGCCCGGTGGCTTTGCTGTAGTCGGCGGGGGAGGTGCCCTTGGGCACGGCGTGGACATGGGCATTTTTGCCCCGGCGGTAGTAGGAAAGCTCGGTTTCCGTGAGAACGGGCAGCATTTTGTCCGCAAATTTGGACTGATGGGTGGCTTTCACCAGCTTCACCGTATCCCGGTGGAGCGCGCCCACATTCTGCACGCCCCGGCGGCACAGATAGCTGCGGCACAGCAGCTCGAAAACCCCGTCCCCAATGTGGGCCAGCGCCAGATTGGAAAAGGCGTCGATTTTCGCCCGGGTCATATTCATCTGAAAGTAATTTTCCATGGCAATGTCCTTCCATGTGTAAAAATAGCAGATTCATCATACCATTTTTCCACGGAAAAGTAAACAGGGAAAGCAAAACCGGGAGGGCAGTGAAATTCAAATTGGGGTTTGGCGAGCTAAGACATTGTAGGGCAAAGGCATGCCTTTGCCGACCGGTAGCGATTATCAGAGCGGTGAGAAAGAACAACCCCGGCGGCGAGGGCAGGCCCTCGCCCTACAATAGGCTAATGGAAACAGCCCGACAAACTCCATTTTATCAGGCAGGGGGCGACCGCAGGTCGCCCTACTGCCAACTGTTAACTATCAACTCCTAACTCCTAATTCCTCACTCCTAACTTAATATTTTAAGTATCGCCGCAGGCGGTTCTCCGCCCGGTGGAGGGTGCGGCTGACGGTGCTTTTGTGGACGCCCCGGCGGGCGGCAATTTCCGGGATGGTCATGCGGTGAAAATAATAGTCGGTCAGGGTTTCCCGCTGCAATTGGGTCAGTTCCTCCCGAATGACCCGCTGCACCCGCTGCAGCTGCACCTGCTTGGGAAGCCGCGGTCCCAGATAGCCATCATAAAGTATATTTTTCATTTCGGTAATACCCCCTGTCGTAGTAGTGGGCGGTCAGTTCTTCCAGATCGTTCATCTGGCTGAGCATGGGTGTCAGCTCCGCAATGCGCCGCTTCAGATGCCAGATTTCCTCCGGGTCGGTTTCCTGGGCTAACATTTGCCGCAGCAGGCGCAGTCTGGCCCGGAGCAGAGCGGCGGCCTGCTGGTACCCGGGGCTTAATTCTGCCAGGGTCATAGGCGCGCCTTTCCGCAGCGGATGCAGTGGTAGCTGGGCGGATACACGCAGCCGCCGCACACCGGACACCGCTTTTCCGGGCGGGTCTGGGGGCCGTTTTGCAGAGAAATTTCGGGGAATTTCATGGATTTTTCCTCCTCTTTGGTGCAAATTGTGGAAAAAGGCCGGATTTTTTCGAGATTTCTGCCAACCCTTTCCACAAAACACTATACTACACACTTCGTGTGAATTTTAGCGAAATGTGTAGATGCCAAAATTCCCGCTTTTTTGCCGGGCGGCGTGTGCTATGATGGAGGCAAAAGGAGGGGCTTTTATGCTGGGAGAACGAATCTGTATGCTGCGGCGGCACCGGGGCTGGAGCCAGGCGGAGCTGGCAAAAATGCTGTGCATCAGCCCCAGCACCGTGGGGATGTATGAGCAGGGCCGCCGGGAGCCGTCCCTGCAGTCGGCGGTGGAGCTGAGCCGGGCTTTCGGGGTCAGCGTGGATTATCTGCTCACCGGGGTGCCCCTGACGGAGTCAGACAGCGCCGCCATGACAAAAGTGCTGGAAAAGGAGGTGCAGTCTTTCCCCCGTGGCCGCCCCGGCGGATTTTCCCGGGAGGAGCTGGCGGTGCTGTTTGCCGCCATGCTGACGGAAGCTTGACAAAAAGTGCCTCTGTCCGCTATCATAGGGGCAGAGGTGAAGAAAAATGCGGGATGAAGCATTTATGGACGCGGCGCTGGAGCTGGCGCGCCAGGCGGCGGCGGAAGGCGAAGTGCCGGTGGGCTGCGTGATTGTCCGGGACGGCGAAATCGTCGGCCGGGGCAGAAACCGCCGGGAAGGGGCGAAAACCGCCCTGGGCCATGCGGAAATCGAGGCGATTGCCCAGGCGAACCGGGCTTTGGGCGGCTGGCGGCTGTGGGACTGCACGCTGTATGTGACCCTGGAGCCCTGCCCCATGTGCACCGGCGCCATTTTGAACGCCCGGATTCCCCGGGTGGTGTTCGGGGCGAAGGATGAAAAAAGCGGCGCCTGCGGCTCTGTCTGCGATTTGACCACTATGGATTTTAACCATCATCCGGTGGTGGAGTCCGGCGTGCGGGAGGAGGAGACTGCGGCCTTGCTGCAGGAATTTTTCCGCCAGCTGCGGGTCACGCTGCGCACCCGGCCCAAATGGAGACCAAAGCCGAAGGAATGACCGTTCCTCCGGCGCGGGAGCGTAAGGGAGGAAAAGGAATGAAAAATAGGAAACGCAGCACCCTTGTGGGTGCTGCGCTGATTCTTTTTGGTGTGCTGGGCGGCGTGGCGCTGGCCCGGTGGCAGGAAAATAATCTGGACAGGCTGCTTCTGAAGCTGCCCTGGGGCGGCCTGTCCCGCCCGGCGGCCCCAGCCGGGGCGGAAGGGCCGGAGAAGCTTACTTTTTCTGCCGGGGATGTTTCCCTGGCACCCATGCAATACGGCAGCGACTGCGCCTACCGCCCGGACAGGGCGGCTCTGCTGCAGCAACCCCTTTCCTGGGATTTGACAGGGGAGGAGCCCACCGTTTTGATTCTCCACACCCACGCCAGCGAGTGCTACACCCGCCAGCCGGGGCAGAATTATACGGAAAGCGCGGATTACCGCACCCAAAACACCGCATACAACATGGTGGCGGTTGGGGACAAGCTGGCGTCGCTGCTGGCCCAGGCGGGGATTTCCGTCCTCCATGACCGGCAGATTCACGATTACCCCACTTACAGCAGCGCCTATACCAATTCCCGGAAAAGTGTGCAGCAGTATCTGCGCCAGTATCCCTCCATCTGCCTGGTGCTGGATTTACACCGGGATGCCATGCTCAACAGTGACGGAAGCCAGTATGCCGCCACGGTGGTAGCCGACGGGGTATCCACCGCCCGGATGATGCTGGTGGTGGGTACTGACGCGGCGGGGATGCAGCACCCGGCCTGGCAGGAGAATCTGGCTCTGGCGCTGAAAATGCAGGTGCTGCTGGAAAAAAGCGCCCCGGGCATCACCCGGCCCACCATGCTCCGGGCCCAGCGGTTCAATCAGGATTTGCTGCCGGGAATGCTGATTGTGGAAATGGGGGCGGCGGGCAACACCCTGCAGCAGGCCCTGGCGGCGGCAGATTATCTGGCGGGTGCGGTGATTGCCCTGTCCGGGGGCACTACAGCAGATTCCACCAGCTGAGGCTGTGGCTTTCCGCCATAGCGTTGGCCAGCTGCTGCAAATGCAGGCAGAGGGCGGCAAAGTGGGGCAGTTCCCGCTGGGCGGCAAAGACCTGCAATTCCGCAAACAGGCCGTCCACCTCATCCATGGGGGTGTGGTCGGCAAAGGCGGCGGTGAAGCGGTGATGTTTTGCCCAGCGGGCGTGAGCCTGCTCGTAAAGGGGCAGGGCTGTGGCCCAGTCCTGCCGGAGGGCGGCCTCCGCCGCAGCCTGCAAGGCACTCGCAATGGGTCGGTGAATCGCATCCATGCGGCGCTGAATCAGCCAGCCGCCTGTAAGCAGCACTGCCAGAAGAATAAGACCAATGCAAAACCGCTTCATGATTCCGCCTCCCTGGGAAAAAATACGATGTGGTCTGCCTCGTCCACAGTCAGCAGCAGGGTGGAGGACAGGTCAGTACCGTGGGCGTGCAGCACTTTTTCGACCCAATCTTCGTCCTTTTTCGCCGGAGCCAGATTCTCCCGGTACAGGTAGCCGTCGGCAATGATGGTAATGGGCAGATGCTGCCGGGAAACGGAAATGCCTGCCTCCTTGGCGCTGGCGGGTTTGTGGATGGGGTAGGGAAAGACGGAAAAATTGCCGTCGGTTTCCAAAATGGCATACTGCACCTGCCGGATGTCCAGCACATCCTTCTGCCGCAGATGGGCACTCAGCTCGTCCAGGGTGATGTTGGTGCGCCGCAGGTTCCGGGAAAGAAGCTTTCCGTTCTCAATGAGAATCACCGGCTTGCCGCACAGCAGCCGCCGCAGCCGGACGCTGCGCAGGGACAGGTAGGACAGCACCATCTCCACCCCCAGCACCGTCAAAATGGGCACCAGCCCGGACAGCAGGGGAATGCCTCCGTCCTGCATGGGGATGGCGGCCAGGTTTGCCACCAGCATGGTCACCACAAATTCCGCCGGCTCCATCTGGCCGATTTGCCGCTTGCCCATGAGCCGGATGCCGCAAATCAGCACCAGATACAAAAACGCGGTTCGAATGTAGGATAAAAACAAAACCCCTCACCTCCCGGTTAGAATGCCCCGGAAAGCGGGGAATGATACAAAAAACACAGAATCCGCAGCCGAACTGCGGATTCTGTGTTTCAGAAAAAGAGGAGAGGAAAAATGAAAAAGATGAACAATAGAAACTTATTACCTATATAATATCCGGAAGTTATGAAGAAAAAAAGGGGAAAGTTATTAAAAATGTTTTAAGTTCTATTAAAAGAATACGCAATCGCGGACTGAAAAAATTGACAAAAATGAGGGCGCTGATTTGGATAAAAAGTAGAAATGAGAATCCAAATATTGACAGTCTTTAGTGAGAATGTTAAAATGAGTTCGTCATTGCGGTAGCAATGTGTTCCCAACGTGGATTCCACGGTGGGAGGTATGTGATAACCCGACCGGAAATTCCGGCCGGAAAATAACAAGGAGGAACAAAACACAATGAAGAAGATCATCGCATTGGTTCTGGCATGCATCCTGGCTTGCGGCGTGTTCGCAGGCTGCAGCCCCAAGGATGAGGGCTCCGTTTACTGGCTGAACTTCAAGCCCGAGTCTGATGAGGCTCTGAAGGAAATCGCCGCTATGTACACCGCAAAGACCGGCGTCGAGGTCAAGGTTGTGACCGCTGCTGCCGGCACCTACAACCAGACTCTGACCGCTCAGATGGACAAGTCTGACGCTCCCACCCTGTTCGTGGTCGGCAACTCCGCCGCCGTGGAAACCTGGGGTGACTACTGCCTGGACCTGAAGGATACCGACATCGCCAAGGAGCTGAACACCGACGCTTACATGCTCTATGACGAGAACGGCAAGCTGTGCTCCATCGGCTACTGCTACGAGTGCTACGGCATCATCGTCAACACCAAGCTGCTGGAAAAGGCCGGCTTTGCCAAGGATTACATCAAGAACTTCGCCACTCTGAAGGAAGTTGCTGAGAGCGTTCACGCTCGCGCTGACGAGCTGGGCTTCGACGCCTTCTCCTCCGCCGGTATGGACGGTTCCTCTTCCTGGCGTTTCACCGGTCACATGATCAACCTGGACTACTACTACGAGTCCGTGGATGCTCCCGAAAAGTGGACCTCCTGCCCCTCTGAGCTGACCGGCAAGTACATGGACAACTACAGAAACCTGTACGACCTGATGGTTGAGAACTCTCTGACCGACCGTGCTGAGCTGGCCAACGGCGGCTTCGACGCTGCTGCTGAATTTGCCAGCGAGAAGGCTCTGTTCTATGTCAACGGCAACTGGGAGTGGAGCGGCCTGTCCGACAAGGGCATGAAGGCTGAGGACCTGACCATGATTCCCTACTACTGCGGCGTGGAAGGCGAAGAGAAGGCCGGCCTGAACTGCGGTACTGAGAACTACTGGGCTGTCAATGCCAAGGCTTCCAAGGCTGACCAGGAGGCTACCATCGCCTTCATGAAGTGGCTGGTTACCGATCCCGAAGCTTCCGCCAAGGCTGTTGCCACCTTCGGCGTTATGCCCTACAAGAGTGCTGCTGCTTCCAGCAACCCCTTCCTGGCTCAGGCAAACGCCTACCTGGCTGACGGCTGCTACAACATGTGGTGGGCCACCAACTATCAGCCCAATGTTGAGGCATACCGCAACACTGTGGTTTCCGCTCTGAACGCTTACAACGCCAACCCCTCCGATGCAACCTGGGCTGATGTTGTGACCGCTTTCGTGGACGGCTGGGCTACGCAGTACAAGGCTGCCAAGGGCTAATCTTTCAAACCCTTATGGGGCGGGCATCCGGCCCGCCCCATGTTTTATATCCCCAAAAGGGCCGCGGGAGGCCTGACAGGGGACATGATGAATCCATTTTAGGGAGTTGAAATGACGATATGAAAAGAAAACGAGATGCAGCGGCTTTGAGCTCCACGCTCCGAAAGCCGATTCAGCGTTGGGCACCGCTGTTTTTGCTGCCCATGGTGCTGGCCTTCAGCATCGGCTTTGTGTGGCCCTTCCTGCAGGGCCTGTTCCTGTCATTTACCAAATTCAAAACCACCAGCGACTGGCAGTGGGTGGGAATCAGCAACTATATCAAGGCATTTCAGGATGAGAGCTTCCGCTATTCCTTTGTATACACGGCGGTGTATGCCATTGTTTCCCTGGTGCTCATCAATGTGCTGGCCTTTGCGGTGGCTTACGCCCTGACCCAGAAAATCAAGGGTGCAAACCTGTTCCGCACCGTGTTTTTCATGCCCAACCTGATTGGCGGCATCGTCCTGGGCTATATCTGGAGCATGATTTTCGACGGTATTCTGGGCGCTTACAGCAAGTCCATCCTTACCGACAGCACCTGGGGCTTCTGGGGCCTGATTATTCTGATGTGCTGGCAGCAAATCGGCTATATGATGATTATTTACATTGCCGGATTGCAGGCGGTGCCGGAGGATATGCTGGAGGCGGCGAAAATCGACGGCGCCGGCAGCTTTACCACGCTGTTCAAAGTCACCATTCCCAATGTGATGCCCTCTATCACCATCTGTATGTTCCTGAGCCTGACCAACGGCTTCAAGCTGTTTGACCAGAACCTGGCTCTGACCAGCGGCCTTCCTTACATCATCAATCCTGACGGCACCACGGTGCATACCACAGAAATGCTGGCGCTGAACATTTACAACACATTCTATGGCCAGAATGTGGCTTCCCGGGGCGTTGCCCAGGCCAAGGCTGTGCTGTTCTTCGTGCTGGTGGCGGCGCTGGGTCTGATTCAGCTTGGCTATACCCGTAAGAAGGAGGTGCAGCAGTAATGAATAAGAAACTTGGCGGTTTGGCTGCTGCCCGTGCGGCCAGAACCATGCTCACTGTCCTGTTTGCTCTGCTGAGCATCGTCTATGTTTTCCCCGTGTTCATGGTGGTGCTCAACTCCTTCAAGGCCAACACCTTTGTCAAGACCGATACCTTCGGCTGGCTGACGAAGGAGAGCTTCGTGGGCCTGCAGAACTTCATCAAGGGCATGACCTTCGGCGGCTATCCCTTCTGGAAGTCCGCTTTTTACAGCCTGGTCATCACCCTTCTGTCCACGGCCCTGATTCTGATTTTTACCTCCATGGCGGCCTGGTATATTTCCCGTGTGGATTCCCTGTTCTGCCGGGCGGTGTATTACCTGTGCGTGTTTTCCATGGTTGTGCCGTTCCAGATGGTGATGTTCACCCTGTCCAAGACGGCAGATGTCCTGCACCTGAATACCCCCTGGACCATCCCGGTGATTTATCTGGGCTTTGGCGCAGGTTTGGCGGTGTTCATGTTTGTGGGCTTCGTGAAATCCATCCCCCTGTCCATTGAGGAAGCTGCCGCCATTGACGGCTGCAGCCCCCTGCGCACCTTCTTTAATGTGGTTCTGCCCATGATGAAGCCCACTATGATTTCCGTGGCAATTCTGGAAATCATGTGGGTGTGGAACGACTACCTGCTGCCGTACCTGGTTCTGGACATTACCGAGTATCGGACGCTGCCCATTCACATCCAGTATCTGAAGGGCAGCTACGGCACAGTGGATTTGGGTGCCACCATGGCGCTGATTCTGCTGAGCATCATCCCGGTGATTGTGTTCTATCTGCTGTGCCAGAAGCATATCATCAAGGGCGTTGCCGCCGGCGCGGTGAAGGGCTGATACACAACGAAACAGCGGTGCGTGATGCACCGCTGTTTTTTATGCAAAAGAAAGAGAAAAACCGCCCGGAAAATTCCGGGCGGTTTTTGTATAAAGCGGATTAGCCCTTGATGGCTGCCTGTGTCGCTGTTATCCATGGTGGGGGAACAAGCCCCCGACACCATGATTTTCGTGGTCTGCTTCCGTTTGCCCTGAAGCTGGCAGTGCAGAGGCTTGTCGGGATCGCCGTCGAACCGGAAGTACCAGTCGAAGCCATCCTTGGATACCACGATCTTCACCACGAAAGCTTCAATCACCGATTCCGGCACATCCTGACCTTCATCCCGGTTGGTGTACTGCTCCAGCGCATACTGGAGGACAGTCAGCTTCTCGGTGTAGTCCACCACTTCTTTGGGCTTGCTTTCGGCGGAGAGCTTTTCGATTTCTTCTTCCAACCGGAGGATCTTGGGTTCCAGCTCACCGCACTTGCTGCGGAACATTTCCCGGCTGATATCGCCCTCGGCCCGCATTTCGATGTAGGCATCCATCCGCTTGCGGAGCTGTTCCAGCTCCCGGCGCTTTGCGTCCAGAATCTCCTGGGTGTTGACCGCTTCTTCTGTATCCCCGATGTGGGATTCCAGAATGGAATTTGCAAGCGCCAGCACCTTGTCCTTTTCGGACAGGTACTTGCGGAAGATCAGGTTTGCCATCATCTGCAGCCGCCATTCGGGGATCATGGGTGTGCGGCATACCCCGTCCAGGGATAGGCCTTTATTCTTTCGGCTTTGATAGGAGCCGGACCGGACAGAGCTGTAGCATTGATAGGAGTTTTGCACCTGCCGGTCGGATCGATCCCACACCCGCATAGCGAACCTGCAACCGCAGGAGCAGACCAAAAGCTTTCCCCACACAGTAGTTCTGGGCTTCTTTCCCTTGCGGATGCCCTTATTTAGATAAGGCA
>JBGVGH010000097.1:0-2195 GCA_045121575.1 Faecousia sp. | reverse complement strand
CGGAACACCGCCACCAAAAGCCCGTCCAGCACCATGTTGGTCACGCCGGAGGCCACCGTGACGGTCAGACCCAGATGGGGCTTTTCCGCCGTGACGAAAAAGCTCTGAAATTCCATCTGCAGCAGATAAGCCGGCAGGGCGGCGAGAATGATGCGTCCGTAGATAACGCTGTTTTCCAGCATTTCACCCTCCGCGCCCAGAGCCTTCGCCACCGGACGGATAAACAAAATGCCCAGCACCGCCAAAAGGATGCCCACGGCGGCGGAAATATAAATCAGCAGGGAGAAAATGCGGTTCGCTTTTTCCCCGTCCCGCTGGCCCATGGTCATGGAAATCAGGGCGCTGCCGCCGGTACCGAACATAAAGCCCACGCAGCCGAGAATCATCAAAAAGGGCATGATGAAGTTCACTGCCGCAAAGGGGGTCTTTCCCACAAAGTTGGATACAAAAAAGCCGTCCACCACGCCATAGATGGAGGTGAAAATCATCATCACAATAGACGGCAGGGTGAAGCGCAGCAGCCTGCCGCAGGTGAAATGGTCAGACAGCCGGATGGCTGATTTATTTTTGTGTTTCATATGAAATCTCCTTAATAAAAAAGCCGGATAAGACTCTGGGCGGCACCCAGCATCTTATCCGGCTTTGTAATTGCGATTACAAGCCCTCCGATGAGCCCTTCTAGTGTAGCGGATAAAGAGGGCTATGTCAATACTTTTTTGCGTTTTTCGGCGGCGGAGAGGGCTTTCATATTATTCCCGGTGATAGATAACCAGAGAAGAACCGTAGGAGCCGTACAGCCGGTATCCATTGGCTTCCAGCAGTGCCACCAGATTTTCATAGCCGTTTTCCTGGCCATTGGTGTTGTAGCCCTGATAGTCGTAGGCAGAGGTGGGGCGCAGCACCACAAATTCCGCTTCCAGCAGGTGCGCTTGGGAGCAGTAGTGGACATCGTAGAGAATTTCCCGCTGGGAAAGGTGGGTGGTGTAGAAGGTGGTGGCGGCGACGGAAGCATCGTCGGGAATGGTATCCAGCGTCTCCCGCAGCCCGGCGTAATAATCCCGGTATTCTGTGGCATACCGGGCGTAGGAAAGCCCGGTGGGCAGAACCGTGGATGCAAAGAAGGCCACAGCTACCACGGCGGCAGAAGCCAGCGCCGCAGTGCGCTGCCAGTCAATTTTCAAATCCGCCAGATTCACGGCGGCCAGATACAGCAAAAATGCGGTGGAGCCGAAGGTGTACTGGAAGAAAATATCGTGCTGGTAGCGGTAGTCGGACATGAGGTTCATCAGAATGTAGGGAATCAGCAGGATGTAGCGCTCATAGCGCCGGGTCAGCAGCGGCAGACAAAGCAGCGGCAGCATGGTCTGGGCGATGAATGGCAGCTTTTCCCTGTCCACACATTCATAAACCGCCTTCATGGGATTCATCACCACGGATTTGACTACGGTGAGCAATGAGGAGGAGCCATCGTAGATGAAATTCTGGTAGCGGTAGGTCATGACACCGTCACCCCGGCTGGAAAGATAGCCGGTTACGGCAAAAAACCATCCCAGAGAAACGGCCAGCAAAACCCCGCCGATGAGCAGGTTGCCCTTATCCTCTTTTTTGAAGCGAACCAGGGTTCGCACCAGCAGCCACAGGGCGATGACCGCCACATAGACGGCGGCATCCTCCTTGACCAGAAGGGTCAGCAGGGCGGAAACCGCGGTGATGAGGGGCTTTTTCCGGTCAATGCCGTAAAACAGCCAGAGAATCAGGGGGGTGAGGAAGCAGTTTTCGTGAATATCATAGCTGGTTCCCCCGGAAAACGCCGGATACAGAAGCAGCGCGGCACACAGAAGCGTTTTTTGCGGGCCGCTCAGGCCGTGATGGCTGCCCAGCTTCCAAAGGGGAATGACGGCGGAGGTGATGACGGCGGCCTGCAGCACCTGCAAGGTGGCAGGGGTGGGGAAAACGGCGTAAAACGGCAGCAGCAGATAGTAAATGGGGGACACATGGACGGCAAAGTGGGACAGCAGGCCGTCCCGCTCCACGGTGGTCATGGGCAGACCCGACTGCTTCATGTTGTAAAACATCTGGGCAAAGATGCCAAAATCATAGGTGGGGGTGGAGAAGCTGTACACCCGTGCCACCGTCCAGATGCTGACAAACAGGAAAAAGGCGGCGGAAATGCCCACGGTGACCCACAGCCAGAC
>JBGVGH010000096.1:0-5174 GCA_045121575.1 Faecousia sp. | reverse complement strand
AGAACCGCAAACAGCCAGGCGGTGAGAACCTTGCGAATGCAGTCGGAAAATTGAAAAAGGGAAACGGGTTTCAGCTTGAGCACGGCACTTTTCTCCTTTCCGGGGAATGGAAAATTTACAGAGTAAGTGTAGCACACCGGGGGAGAAAAGGCAACAGAGATTCTTGAAAAATCCATCGGCACCTATTGACTTTTAAGAATCCAGTGTTAAAATAAATAGGTACCGATTGAATTTGACGAGGTGACTTATGACACAGGAAGAACTGGCACAAAACATTCTGAAACGGCTGCGGCGGTGCCACCGTTTTTTGCGTTTCCATGCCGACGGCGGCAAGGCCAGCCAGTGGACGCTGCTGCGGGAGCTGCGGTTTCACGGCGCCATGACCCAGCGGATGCTCCAGGAGCATGTGGGCATCCGGCAAAGCTCCCTCAGTGAGCTGGTGAAAAAGCTGGAGGAGCAGGAAATCATCCTGCGGCAGGTCTGTCCGGAGGACCGCCGGCAAATCATGATTTCTCTCACGGAAAAGGGAACGGAACTGTGCCGGGAGGCGGAGGAACGGAATCTGCGGCAGAATGTGCAGTATCTGTCCGTGCTGTCGGAACAGGAACAGGAGTCCCTGCTGAATCTGCTGACCAGGCTGGACGAGCATTGGCAGCAGGAATACGGCTGCCCCCGAAAGGAGAAGCCGAAATGAAGATGATTTTCCGCTATATGCGCCCCTACTGGCGCATGATTCTCTTTGGGGTGACCATCAAGCTGCTGGCGGCCATGACAGAGCTGATGGTGCCCTATATTCTGGAGCATTTGATTGATGAAGTGGTTCCCACCGGCGCCCGGCGGGACATTTGGATTTGGGGCGGCCTGATGATTCTCTGCGCGGCCTTTACCTGGCTTGGCAATATCAAGGCCAACCGCACAGCGGTGGACAATGCCCACAATGTATCCTACGACATTCGCCGGGATTTGTTTGACAAAACCATGAATCTCAGCGGGCAGCAATTTGATGAATTTGGTCTGCCCAGCCTGACCAGCCGCATGACCAGCGACAGCTACAATGTGCAAAATTTTGTCCGGGCGCTGCAAACTTTGTGCATCCGGGCACCCATCATGCTGCTGGGCGGCATTTTTGTGACCATGAGCATGGATGTGGTGCTCAGTGCCATTTTGTGCGCCATGGTGCCGGTGCTGCTGGCGGTGGTGGCGGCCATTTCCCGCAAGGGCATTCCCCTTTACCGCAATGTGCAGAGCAAACTGGATGATGTGATTCGCACCATGCGGGAGAATATCACCGGCATCCGGGTGGTGAAGGCCCTGTCCAAGACGGAGTACGAGAAAAAGCGCTTTCAGGATTGCAACCAGGCCATGACCGATGCGGACATCCGCACCAGTACCCTCATGGCCATTCCCAGCCCCTTTATGCAGCTTTGCCTGAATGTGGGCTTGACGCTGGTGGTATATGTGGGCGCGGTGCGGGTCAATGCAGGGGCGATGAAGCCGGGGGTGATTCTGGCCTTTCTCACCTATTTCAATATGGTGATGCAGAGCATTATGGCCATCAACCGGATGTTTATGATGATCAGCAAGGCATCCGCTTCCGCCGGGCGCATCGACCAGGTGCTGCAAACCAGCGCCGGTTTGCCTGTGGAGGAGCGCGGGGCGCGGCAGGAAAGCGGCAGCTTTATCTGCTTTGACCATGTGAATTTTACTTATCACACCGCCGGAGAGAATGTGGAAAACCGGGAGCAGTGCCTGTATGACATCAGCTTCCGCCTGAACCGGGGAGAATCCCTGGGCATCATCGGCCCCACCGGCTGCGGCAAAACCACCATCATCAATCTGCTGATGCGGTTTTATGATGTGGACAGCGGCCGGATTACCATTGACGGCCGGGATGTGCGCAGCATCAGCAAGGAGAAGCTGCACAGCTACTTTGGCGTGGTGTTCCAAAATGACATGGTGTTTATGGATTCTCTGCGGGAGAATATTGCCTTCGGCCGGGATTTGACCGGGGAAGAACTGCGCCGGGCGGCAGAGGAAGCCCAGGCATCAGAGTTTATCGACGCGCTGGATGCGGGCCTTGACCACATGGCGGACATCAAGGGTGCCAACCTCTCCGGCGGGCAGAAGCAGCGGCTGCTGATTGCCCGCGCCCTGGCGGGAAAGCCGGAAATCCTCATTCTGGACGATTCCTCCAGCGCCCTGGACTATCAGACGGACGCCAAGCTGCGCCGGGCGGTGCGCACGGGGCATCGTGACTGCGCCACCATTATGGTGGCCCAGCGGGTCAGCTCCGTCATGGGCATGACCAACATTCTGGTGCTGGATAACGGCCGCTGCATCGGCTACGGGCCCCACGAAAAGCTGCTGGAGTCCTGCCCGGCCTACCGGGAAATTTACAGCGCCCAGATGGGCGCCCTGTGCTGAAAGGAGGGGAGCCAATGGCAAAAATGGGAGGAAAAAGAGAACGCCCCAAGGACACGAAAAAAGCCCTGCGCCGCCTGATTGGGTATCTTGGCCCCTTCAAGGCCGTGGTGCTGGTGCTGTGCCTGTGCGCGTTTGCGGGAAATATGCTGAATTTGATGGGGCCGAAATACGCCGGCCTTGCCATCCGCGCCGCGGATGCGGGGGCGGGAAAGGTGGATTTTTCGGTGGTGGGCTACTATGTCAGCCGGATGCTGGCGGTGTATGTGCTCAGCCAGATTCTCAGCTTTGCGGTGCACATCGGCATGATGCGGGTCAGCCGGAGAATTTCCAACAGCCTGCGCCGGGATGTGTTCAATAAAATGATGAAGCTGCCGGTGGGCTATTTTGACCGGAATCAGGCCGGTGACATCATCAGCCGTGTTAGCTATGATGTGGATGTGATTTGCACCTGTCTGTCCACCGATGTGGTGCAGATTCTCACCAGCGTGGTGACGGTGGTGGGCTCGCTTGTGATGATGTGCTCCATTTCTCTGCCGCTGACGGCCTGTATGCTGGTGACCATTCCCATGGCGGTGGCCTATACCCGGGCCATGGGCAAGCGCACCCGCCCCCGGTATTCCCGCCGCAGCGCCGCCTACGGACGGATGAACGGCTTTGTGGAGGAGATGTTCAGCGGCCAGAAAACCATTGCGGCCTATGCCCAGGAGGACACGGTCTGTAAAAAATTTGAACAAATCAATCACCAGGCGGCGGACGCCTATTATGAGGCGGATGCACTGGGCGCCACCATGGGGCCCACGGTGAATTTCATCAACAATCTGGGCCTTTCCATCATCGGCCTGATGGGGTCGCTGCTGTATTTTGACGGGAAGGTGGGGCTGGATATGATTTCCAGCTTTGTGCTGTATTCCCGGAAATTCTCCGGCCCCATCAATGAGATTGCCAACATCATTAACGAAATCTATTCGGCCCTGTCCGCCTCCGAGCGGGTGTTCCGGATGCTGGACGAGGAAGAAGAACCGGCAGACGATACCGACGCGGTGGTGCTGACGGATGTGGCCGGCCGGGTGGAGATGGAACATGTTTCCTTCTCCTATGTACCGGGAAAGCCGGTGCTGAAAAATCTGAACCTGACGGCGCAGCCCGGGCAGACCATTGCCATCGTGGGGGCCACAGGGGCGGGGAAAACCACCATCATCAACCTGCTGATGCGGTTTTATGATGTGGACAGGGGTACTTGCCGGGTGGATGGGAAAGACATCCGCCATGTGACCCGGGACAGCCTGCGCCGCAGCTACGCCATGGTGCTGCAGGATACCTGGCTGTTTGAGGGCACGGTGTTTGAAAACATCGCCTACGGCAAGGAAAACGCCACCATGGAGGAAGTGGTGGCGGCGGCAAAGGCGGCGCGGATTCACCACTACATCATGCGCCTGCCTCAGGGCTATGACACCGTCATCACCGAGGACGGCGGCAACATCAGCAAAGGGCAGAAGCAGCTGCTCACCATTGCCCGGGCCATGCTTTATGACACCAGGATGCTGATTCTGGACGAGGCCACCAGCAATGTGGATACCCAGACGGAGCAGGAGGTGCAGCGGGCCATGCGGAAGCTGATGGAGGGAAAGACCTGCTTCGTGATTGCCCACCGGCTGTCCACGGTGGAAAATGCCGACTGCATTCTGGTGGTGGACCACGGCGATGTGGTGGAAACCGGAAACCATGAAACGCTTATGGCGGCAAAGGGAGCCTATTACCGGCTCTATGCAAGCCAGTTCGCATAAGAAAAAGCCGCTGCAACATCGCAGCGGCTTTTTTGCGGGTAAACCAGAAATTGGAATTTTTTTAGTTTTTTCACCGTAGGGGCAGCATAAATGCCGCCCGCAAAATACGCTCTCTCAAAGCTTTGTCATTCTGAGCGAGCCAAAGGCGAGTCGAAGAATCTCCGCCTTCGCCTATGAGATCCTTCGACTCCGCTGACGCTCCGCTCAGGATGACACAGAGGCTTCCTGCTGGACGGCGGGCGGCATGTATGCCGCCCCTCCAGAGAAGATATTCAATAAACCACTATTTTCCGTTCGGGGATTTTGCATTTAGCCCTGTTCGGCCAGGTATTCTTCCGCCTGGGATACGGCCATGGCGCCGTCGGCTACGGCGGTGACCACCTGGCGCAGCTGTTTGGTTCGGACATCGCCCACGGCAAACACGCCGGGAACGCTGGTGGCGGTGCTTTCTCCTGCCACCACATAGCCCCCATCGTCCAGCTCCAGCTGCTGCCGCACCAAATCGGTGGCAGGCTGGCGGCCGATGCTGACAAACACACCGTCGCAGGGAACAGTGGTTTCTGCGCCGGTTTGCAGATTTTTCAGCCGAACGCCGGTCAGACGGCCCTCCTGCAGCAGCTCCACCACGGCGCTGTTCCAGAAAAATTCCACATTTTCCGACTGCATCAGCGGCTCATGATAGATTTTGGTGGCCCGCAGGGTGTCCCGCCGGTGCACCAGAATCACCTTCTTCGCCACCCGGCTCAGCAGCAGGGCATCCGCTGCGGCGGTGTTGCCGCCGCCCACGACTACCACGGTTTTGCCCCGGTAGAACATACCGTCACAGGCGGCGCAGTAGTGAATTCCGTTTCCGGTGAGGGCCTCCTCACCGGGCAGTCCCAAGGGGCGAGGATTGGCACCGGTGGCAAAAACCAGGGTCTTTCCCCGGAATGTTCCCTCCGTGGTTTCGGCCTCCTTGACGGGGCC
>JBGVGH010000095.1:0-6048 GCA_045121575.1 Faecousia sp. | reverse complement strand
ATCGCGCTAAAGCCTTCCCCTTTGGGGAAGGTGGCAGCCCGAAGGGCTGACGGATGAGGTTGCCCGGATGCGTATTCGCCGGAGCGTATCCTAAAACCCAGCCTATTCCCGCCCTCATCAGTCAAAAATCAGAGATTTTTGCCAGCTAGAAATTATGGTATGATTGCCACCGGCAATCATAATTATGCCAATTCCCTGCGGGCGCACCGCCCCAAAGGGGAAGCCTTTGGGCGCTGCGCTCTCCCTATCCGCACCACAAAGCCGTATATCCAACACTTACTTCTTTTTCGTCCGCTTTTCCAGATTTTCCAGCATATCCTTCAAATGCTCCGACAGGGGCCGCTCCGAGCGGAAAGGGCGGAAAAAGTGGTACTTTTCCCGGGTTTCCTCGCTGCGGCGGCGAATCTGTGCCTTCAGCGACTCGTAACGCACCACCGCGTCATTCTCCCGTGCCCACTTCCGCAGCTTCGCCATCAATTGTGCCGAGTGAGCCACATCAATGAGGAAAACACCGTAGAAGAATCCAATCACAAAGGAAAACGCCAGATTTCTCGACAGCCATTGCAGGGCGTCCAGAATGTAGGGGTGGATGAAGAAATAGTACACTGCCCCCAGTACCGCCCAGAAAAGGGAAAACTTGGGGCAGATGATGCCCTGAATGTTGCCCCATTCGTCGCTGTAATCCCACAGCCGCACCTTGCCCCGCTTCAGGCAGTAGATACCGGCGATGTACTCAATGCCCGTCATGCTGACGGCCATCAGAAGAAACAGCACCCCCCTTTTCAGCACCAGGTTGTCAATGGGAATCAGCCGCTCCAGCAATGCAATCAGGTAGAGTCCGCACAGGCCGAAGCCGTAAATGGGCAGGTACGGCCCGGTACAGAAGCCGGGGTTAATCCATTTCCGCTCCGGGTTGGAGGAGGAGAAAAACCGGCGGAACACCACCTCCAGGCACCAACCAAAGATGGAGCCTACAAAAAACAAAAACGCCAAAATCAGAAAACTGTTCATTGTCTTACCTCGTTTCCATGTTATTTTTCGGAAGGGTCACGGTAAAGGTGGTGATTTCCTGACTGCTGCGCACCGCCACGGTGCCTCCGTGCAGCTCCACCGCCTTTTTCACAATGGCAAGGCCGATGCCGTTGCCCTGGGCGCAGTGGGATTCATCCGCCTGATAAAATTTCTGAAAAATCCGGCTCATGCTCTCCGGCGGAATGGGCTTTCCGCAGTTGCTGACGGAAACCTCCACCGTATCGGTCTGTTCCTCCACCAGCACATCCACGCTGCCATATTCCTCGGAAAATTTGATGGCATTGTCCAGCAAGTTAATCCACACCTGCTTCAGCAGCTCCTCGTTGGCACAAATCCGGCACTCGCCCATCTGCAGATTCAGCTCCAGATTTTTCTTTGTCCATTTTTCTTCCAGCAACAGGATGGCAGAGCGAATCTGCTCCGACAGATTAAATTCCGTCACATTGGTCAAAATGGTCTGGTTCTCGATTTTGGTCAAATCCAGCACGCTGGTGGCCATGTTAGCCAGCCGCAGAGCCTCCTCCTCGATGATGGCCAGGTACTCCTCTTTCTGCTGGGGTGTCAGATTTCCCCGGCGCACCAGCTTTGTAAATCCGGCCACAGACACAATGGGGGTCTTAAATTCATGGGAAAAATTGTTGATAAAGTCCGCCCGCAGCATTTCCGTGCTTTCCAGCTCCGAGGCCATCTCGTTGAAGCTGTTGGAGATTTCCACAAAGGTGGGATGGTCGCAGATGGGCTTTCCGAAGGTCAGCCGGGCTTTGAAATCCCCGGAGGCCAGCCGGTTCATCTGGGTGACCAGCCGGTTGACCGGCTTGAGCAGGATTTTACCCGCCAGGGCCGTCACCGCCAGGCTCATCGCCGCACTGACGACGGCCATCAGCACAATGATGTGCCCCACCGCGCCGGGGCCGGTCAGAAATTTTTCCGGCACCCCCAGGGTGTGCAGCACATACACCGCCGCGGCGGAAATGGCCAGCGACACCAGCTGCAGCAGGAACAAAATGCCCAACAGCAGCAGCGTCAGGGAAAAACGGTGCTTTCGTTCTTCCTTTTTCATACCTTTTTCACCGCCTTATAGCCCAGGCCCCGGACGGATACGATTTCAAATTCCCCCCAGCCTTCAAACCGCTTTCGCAGCCGCCCGATGTGCACCGTCACCGTTTCCCAGCCGGTTTCGCTGTCCGCGCCCCAGATTTCGTCCATCAGCTGAATGCGGGTGAAAATCTTTCCGGGATAGGAGAGCAGCTTGTACAGCAGCATAAATTCCTTCTGGGGTAGCTCCTGACTCTCTCCGTTTTTGGTCACGGTGAGGGAATCATAGTCCAGCACCACATCCCCCACCACGATTTTCCGCTCGCTGGCAATCCGGGCCCGGCGCAGCAGCGCCTTGATGCGCAGCAGCATCTCCGTTTCGTCCACCGGCTTTGTCATGTAGTCGTCGGTGCCCACGAGGAAGCCTTTCTGCTTGTCCTGGGGCAGCTGCTTGGCGGAAACCATCAAAATGGGCAGGTTGCTGTTGCTCTCCCGCAGGGTGCGGGTAAAGGCATAGCCATCCATTTTCGGCATCATCACATCCAGCACCACCAGGTCGATGTGTTCCCGGTCCAGAAGATTCAGGGCATCGGCCCCGTTTTCCGCCGTAAAGACGGTGTAATTTTCCGCCTGCAGCACCGCCTTCATCAAAAGGCGGGTGTTTTTATCGTCATCCACCACCAGAATCTGAAACATACCTTTTCCTCATTTCCACGCCCGCTCTTTTTCGCCAAATTGGGAAGAAATTCGGGCTTTTCGTCTTTATTGTACGGCTTTTGCCCGCCGCCGTCAAGACCGCCGGGCTTTTCGCTGACAGGAGCATACAATTTTTTTCTAAACTGAAACGAAACTGCCCTTTGGGCATAAAAAAAGACGGCGCCAAAGCGCCGTCTTAAAATTTCGCCCTTCCGTACCAATGGTAGGGCGGGGTCTTGACCCCGCCGCTCAGAGCTACAAGCTTTGTCATTCTGAGCGAGCCAAAGGCGAGTCGAAGAATCTCCGCCTTTCCATATGAGATCCTTCGACTCCGCTGACGCTCCGCTCAGGATGACACGAGGAAGCACGGTGCCGCCCCTGCTTTGGTTGCACCCGTCCCCGGGTGCCCAAATCCCGTCCCCGGCGGACACCCCGGAGGGGTGTCCCTACAATTCCCCAGATAGGGTGCCCAGCCCCCTTTTCAGGGCATTTGTACAATGTCCCAATACGCCACCGCAAAGTCCGGGATTGCCATAAAACTACTGCTGGTACGAAGTGCCTCCTGAATCTTCAGCCATGTCCAATCCGGTTCATTTGTCAGGAAATAAATGTCCTCATACAAATCATCGGATGTGGGCAGTTTTTCCACCGAATGGCACAAGTACCGGTAGATTTTTACGGGTTCGGACGGGCTGTTCAGGGGAGCAAGGGTATAGCCATCCTCCCGGTAAGTCAGCTCCCACAGATAAGTGCGGGAAGGATTCACCTGATTGGCATCGTAGTATTGGGCAAGCCGGACGGAAGCGGCTTCTCCCCGCTGCGTTTTCTCCAGAAAGGCCTGCCACAGCTCCTTGCCTGCCGTCACGCTGCCGCTCTCCGACACCAAATAGCCGCCCTTTTTCGCCATTTCCAGCAGTTCTTCCGGCGTGCCGTCCCAAACTCCGTCTGTCGATTCCCCGCCGCTCTGCTTTGTCAGCTGGTATCCCCTCCACACTGCATATTCTTTCACACCGTCACGGATGCGATAATTGGCCTCAAACAAGTACAGTTCTCCTGCACAATCAAAGACATAAATTCCTTGGTGCAGTCCGTCCTTGACTTTGGTTTCAAAGTAATAGATTGTGGAATTTTCAATTAGCGCTTCCTGATCAAGATCGCTGTTGATAAACGGAGGGATTGACAATCCCCCGTCAAAGAATCCTTCCACGGAATACAGCACGGTATATCCAACACCCCGATATTGATTTTCCACGAAGGTATATTCCGTTTCATAAATATAGGTTGATAAGACCGGGTTTTGAAGGACAGATACCCCCTTGTAGGTTCCATCCAAAACAAGTTTCGCAGCCTCCGGGCCATAGAACACATGAACCGCTTCCGCTGCCGCGCCGTCATACCCCGCTTTGCCCCCCTCGCCGTAGTACGGGGTCACCTTGAAGTGGATGAGCCAGCCATTGATGGGGGTGATGCCGGATTCCGTGTAGGTGAGGACGCGTTCATAATCATCCGGCGTCCCTTGGGCCACAAATTCCAGGCAGTAGCGGTCGGCATTGGGGGTCAGGGCCCGGATTTCCTCCTGGGGCAGATTCTTCAGCGCCTCCACATAGTTCCGGAAGCTCCAGAGATACTGCGGCTCCGTCATGGACACCGTTTCCGTCAGATAATACTGGCAGGGATTTTTTTGCAGCTGCACCTGCCCGCTGTAATAGCTGCCCCTCTTGGGATAAAAATAGACCAGCGGCCCATCGTTTTCAAAATCAAAATCCCCGGTCAGCACAATGTCAAACGCGCTGTCAGGATTGGTGTACAGCGAATCGTATTTCAGATACTCCGCCTTTACGATGTGGGCCATCAGCTTCTCCGGCTCCAAATCCCGCAGATTGCTGCCCTGCATGGCAAGGCTTCTGCCCACCCCGGGACTGGTGAGGAAGCACACGCCCACCACCAGGCTGGCAACCACCGCCGCCAGCACCAGCAAGAATGCCGGCTTGCGATAGTTCAGCACCCGCTTCACCCGCTCCTTCACCCCCACCTCTCCAAAGGCCAGGGGGCACACCAGCACGCTGCGCCGGTTCACACTGCAGGAAAGCAGAGCCTCGGAATAGGCCACCGACTGCTCCCTATCCAAAGCGCCAATCACCTTTTCGTCGCAGGCCAGCTCAATATCCCGGCACAACAGGATATAGGCCAGCCACACCAGGGGATTGAACCAATGCACCGTCAGCACCAGATAGCCCAGAGGCTTCCACCAATGGTCATGCCGCTTCAGGTGCGCCCGCTCGTGGGCCAGAATGTGAGGAAGCTGTTCCTCCGCCGCCGTAGAGGGAATATAGATTTTGGGCCGCACAATGCCCAAAATGAAGGGCGTGGGAATGTCGTCACAAATCCGGACATTGTCCTCCAGCTTCAGCGACGGGCTCACCCAGCGGTGCAGCTTCCAGTAGCTGAGCAGGGCAAAAAGGCCAAGGCCTGCCATCCCCGCCACCCAAACCGCCGTCAAAACGGCGGTCAGCACCTGGGCGGGATTGACGCTGGCGCCGGTGTCCGGTGTCAGCCGCTGGGCCAGCACCGGGTTCACCACCCGGTCAATCGTTTCCACCCCGGTTTGGATTTGGGGCGTTTGCATATAGACAAAATCCGCCGGAATCGGCTCCTGGGAGGGCAGCAGGCTGAGAGCGCTTTCCAGCGAAAACGGGCACAGCAGCCGCACCGCCACCACCGCCCACAGGGCGCAGTTGAGCCATTTGGGCGCTTTTTTCAGCACTAGCCGCAGCAGCACCACCGCCCCAATCAGCCAGGAGGCGGCAAAGCTCATGTTCAGAACCTTCAAAAACAGACCGTCCATCCCTTACTCCTTTCCCGCAGCCGCGTCAATCATGCGGCGAATCTCCTCCGCTTCCGCCTGAGAAAGTCCCCTGCGCTGGGTAAAGGCAGCAATAAAGGCCGGAAGCGACCCTTCAAAGGTGTCCTCCACGAACTGCCGGCTCTGGGCCGCGTAAAAATCGCTTCTGGACAGCAAGGATGTCACCACCCCATCCTCATTTTGAAAAATGCCCCGCTGGCACAGCTTCCGCAGCACCGTATAGGTGGTGGACTTGTTCCATTGCAGCTCCTGCCGGCACAGCTTGACCAGCTCCCCGGAAGGCAGCGGCTCGTTGGCCCAGATAATCTCCGCGAACCGGGATTCCACCACACCCAATTTCAAATCCGCCATTTTTCTTTCCTCCTTTGGTTTATTCTCAGTAGACCACTTTCAGTTTACTATGAATAAACCAAAATGTCAAT
>JBGVGH010000094.1:0-9690 GCA_045121575.1 Faecousia sp. | reverse complement strand
TTTGGCGTGCTTTTTTTCATCGAAATAAATCCGAAAGGATTCATTTCATTTCACTTTCTGCGCAAGCAGAAAATTTCACAATTTACAAAGTAAATTATTTCACATTTGCCGACAGGCAAATATTTCACCCCTTGCATTTTGGAATTTTTACGCTACAATAGGAAAAAAAGGATGGTGATACCCCATGAACAAAATCTACATTCCCGAAAACTACCGTCCCTGCCTGGATGCCTACGACACCCAGCGGGCCATCGCCTATATCAAAGACACCTTTCAGCAGGAATTTTCCGCCGCGCTGAACCTGAAGCGGGTGTCGGCTCCCCTGTTCGTCACGGAAAACTCCGGCCTCAACGATAACCTCAACGGCTATGAGCGGCCCGTCTCCTTTGATGTCCCTGCGGTGGGAGCGGAGGCGCAGGTGGTTCACTCGCTGGCAAAGTGGAAACGACTGGCGCTGCAGCGGTATCATTTCACCGTGGGCAACGGACTTTACACGGATATGAACGCCATCCGCCGGGACGAGGAACTGGACAATGTGCATTCCATCTATGTGGACCAGTGGGACTGGGAAAAAATCATCACCCGGGAAAACCGGAACCTCGACTACCTGAAACTGATTGTCAAGGCCATCGTTCGGGCCATCTGCGCCACCTCTGAGCGGCTGCGGGTGCGGTTTCCTCAGCTTCCCACGGTGCTTTCACCAGAGGTCAGCTTTATCACCAGCCAGGAGCTGGAGGATTTGTACCCCGACCTGACCTCCTCCCAGCGGGAGAACGCCTACCTGAAGGAACACCCCACCGCCTGCATCATGCAAATCGGCGGGGCATTGCGCTCCGGCAAGCCCCACGACGGGCGGGCGCCGGACTATGACGACTGGAATCTCAACTGCGATATTTTCTTCTGGGATAACACCCTGAACCGGGCGCTGGAAATTTCCTCCATGGGCATCCGGGTGGACGAAGCTTCCCTGGATCGGCAGCTGACCCTGGCCGGCTGCAACGACCGCCGGGAGCTTCCCTTCCACAAAATGCTTCTGGCGGGGCAGCTTCCCCTGACCGTGGGCGGCGGCATCGGCCAGTCCCGGCTGTGTATGTTGCTGCTGGGCTGCGCCCACATCGGCGAAGTACACTCCAGCATCTGGGACAGAGAAACGGTGGAAGCCTGCGCCAAAGCAGGCATCCCGCTGCTGTAAAAGACATCAAAAAGGGACTGTTCGGTTTGAACAGTCCTTTTTTGCACCCGATTGGGTTGGTTTGCATATCATGCTACGGGTCTTTTCGCTGATAAGGAGGTCATGCCCATGAAAACCTATACCGTCGCCATTCTCGGAGCCACCGGAGCGGTGGGCCGGGAAATGCTTCAAATTCTGGAGGAACGGAATTTCCCCGTGGAGCGGCTCATTCTGCTGTCCTCTGCCCGCTCCGCCGGAACCACCCTGAAATTCCGGGGCGCAGACATTCCCGTGCAGGAGGCTCGGGAGGACACCTTTTCCGGTGCGGATATCGTGCTGGGGGCAGCGGAAAACGAGGTGGCAAAGCACTTTGCCCCCGCCATCGGCAAGGCAGGGGCCGTGTTTGTGGATAACTCTTCCGCCTTCCGGCTGCAAGGAGATGTGCCGCTGGTGGTGCCGGAGGTAAACCCGGAGGATGTGCGCCTGCACCACGGCATCATCGCCAATCCCAACTGCTCCACCATCATCACCCTCACCGCCGTCAACGCTCTCAACCGTCTCTCCCCCATCCGCTCCATGACCGTTTCCACCTATCAGGCCGTGTCCGGAGCGGGTGCAGGCGGGCCGCTGGAGCTGTCGTCTGAATTAGAAGCGCTGGGCAAGGGAGAAAGCTTTGTGCCCCAGGTGTTTCCATACCAAATCGCCTGCAATCTGATTCCTCAAATCGGCACGGAAGCGGAATTCGGCTACACCACCGAGGAAATGAAGCTGCAAAACGAGGGCCGGAAAATCCTCCACCTGCCCCGGCTTTCCGTTTCCTGCACCTGCGTCCGGGTTCCGGTGGTGCGCAGCCATTCCATTTCCGTCAACTGCCATTTTGCCGCGCCCGTAACGGTAGAGCAGGCCCGCCGGGCCATCGCCACCGCCCCCGGATGCCGTCTGGTGGATGATTTGGCCGCCCGCCGGTATCCCATGCCGCTTCACACCTCCGGGCAGGATTTGGTCCATGTAGGGCGTATCCGCCCCGACCTGACCGACCCCCGCGGCCTGTGCCTGTGGTGCTGCGGCGACCAGCTGCGCAAAGGTGCCGCCACCAACGCGGTGCAGATTGCCCAGCTTCTGATTCAGCAGAAATAACAGACCTTTTCTCTTTGGAAAGAATTGACAGCAGCGTAATTTTCCGCTATGATTTAGAAAAAACAGAAACGAGAGAATGTATGCTGAGAAAAATCGTCGCGCCGCTGCTGGCGGCGCTTATTTGGGGTACCGCCTTCGTGGCACAGAGCGTGGGAGCTGAGCGGGTTCCCCCCTTCGCTTTCAACACCGCCCGCAGTCTGGCAGCGGTGGCAACCCTGGCTGTGATTCTACTGATTTCCACCAAATGGCAGCGCCGAAGCCCCCAGAAGCCGCCCAAATACAGCAAAAAAGCCCTGCTGCTGGGCGGCCTGTGCTGCGGCACAGCCATGGCCGTGGCCACCGGACTGCAGCAAATCGGCCTGAGCGAAACCGACGCCGGCAAGGCCAGCTTCATCACCGCCCTTTACATCGTGCTGGTCCCCCTGCTGGGGCTGTTTTTCGGGCGGAAGGCGACCTTTCTCACCACCGTCAGCGTGGTCATCGCCGTGGTGGGTATGTATCTGCTGTGCGTGGGCGAGGGGCTGCGGATTCAGGGCAGCGATGTATATATCATGCTCTGCTCCTTGTGCTTTGCGGTACAGATTCTCTGCATCGACCACTTTGCCCCCAAGACCAATTCCATCGCTCTGTCGCTGGCCCAGTTTTCGGTGATGGCGGTGGAATCCGCCATTGCGTCCCTGCTGCTGGAAAAGCCTGTGCTGTCGGACATCTGGGCCAGTATGGGGCCGATTCTGTATCTGGGTATTTTCTCCAGCGGCATTGCCTATACCCTGCAAATCGTGGCGCAGAAAGGCTCTGACCCCACGCTGGTTGCCCTGCTGCTGAGCCTGGAATCCGTGTTTGGTGCCCTTGCTGGCGCGCTGCTGCTCCACGAAACCATGACCGGGCGGGAATATCTCGGCTGCGTGCTAATGCTGGCGGCTGTCATGCTGTCCCAGCTGCCTGCCAATCTGTTTTGGAAAAAATCCGCCCTTCACTAAGAAAACCGGGTGCATCCACTGCAGGATGCACCCGGTGCTTTATTCGTCTGTTTTCTTTGCGGGCATGGTGGATTCGACGGTGCGGGCCACAAGGCATTCCTGCCCCTGCAGCAGCATCAGGGCAAAGGCATTTTTCTCATTCAGCTCCAGCAGCCTTTTCCGGAAGCCATAGTCGCAGACATCCAGCGGCGGATAATCCCCCGCTCCTCTGCCGCCCTGAACCAGCGTAACCAGATGGGTCACCTGAGTTTCTCCGTCCTGTTTCATCTTGTCGATGAGCTGGGAGCCATCCTGCAAGCCGCTGGTGATGCCGATATAAATTTTGTCATGCTCCGTCATCAGAGCCGTGATGCACTGCATTCCTTCCCCGGCGGGGCAGCTTTTCATTTCTTTTTCCGCCAGAACCAGCAGATAATTGAGGGTCAGCTCGGAAACCGCATCCAGGCGAACCGCCCAGGCAGAATCCAAAAGTCCCTTAAAGTCGTCAATTTTCATAAAAGCACCTCTCGTTCAGCGCGATGCTTACGGATGCAATAAAAATTTCGTCATTATAATAAGTAGCATACAATATCTCTTTTGTCAAACCTTTTTTGCCGTCATCACAGATGCTTCTTCTGACTTTCGTTGAGTGCCTTGAGCTTGTTGTAGCTGGCCAGGTTTTGCAGCAGCAGCTTCATGGCGCTGTCCAGCTCGCTTCCTTCGGAATAGTCCGCCTCAAACATCCAGTCTACCCGCTCGTGCTTCAGAAGCGGGGCAGCTTTTTGCTGCTGGCCCTTCTGGTAGATGGCAATGGAGTGGCCGCCGGACTGCTTCACCAGCTTCATGCAGGGCACATCCGTCAGGCCGTCGCCAATATAAATCATGTTGCTGAAAAACACCCGCTTTTCCGAATCCGGCCGGGAATTGTTCAAATCCACATCATTGTTGATGTCCAGAACGCCCTTGTTAATGCGGTAGACAAACTGGGTCTTGTTGGTGTAATTAACCGCCATCTTGGGCCAGATGGCCTGCCCGTCTTTATAGAGAAACTCACAGGCGTAGATACGCTTGAAGTATTTGGCGATGGAAGTTCCTTCGATGATTTCCTTCAGACCCGACGACAGCACATAATGCTCCACCCGCACGCCGGCCTCTTCCGCATAGCGGTTGATGCGGGCAAACCACCCCTCCACGCCGGGCAGGTATTCAATGTCCTTGCCGCAGGCAACCAAAGATTCCCGGGTCAGAGGATTGCCCGTCTGATGGGCCTTTTCCACCATGCAATACATATAGGTGAGGATGCCGTCCATCACTTCCGCCTCCGCCACCTCGGCGGTGTGGTTCCAGAATTCACCCGGCTCCATGCCCACACTGGGAATGAAGGTGTATTCCTGCATATCCCGGGTGCAGAGGGTTTTGTCAAAGTCATACATAATGGCAACGATTGGCTTTTTCATAAGAATGCTCCTTTCATTCCTGTTCTTTCGGTCTTTTATATCGGCCATGGGGTTCCCACTCCGGTAGCGGCAGGCGCTGCATGGCGCCGAAAATCCGTTCCTTCAAATCCGGGTAGGTCTGGCTCATGGTGAAAATCAGCTGCTTGATTTCCTCCCGCTTGGTGGTTTTGTCCACAATGCAGCGGTTTTCCACCACCGGCAGCGCCATCCGCCGGGCAAAATTGTCCACCGTCTGCTCGTGGATATAGAGCATGGGGCGGATTTGTACAATGCCGGTGCGGTCCAGATTGGTCACCGGCTGAAAGCAGCTGATTCTGCCTTCGTACAATAGGGACATGACAAAGGTTTCCACTGCGTCGTCATAATGGTGCCCCAGCGCCAGCTTGTTGAAGCCCTTGTCCAGAAGCGCCTGATTCAGCGCGCCCCGGCGCATTTTCGAGCACATGGAGCAGGGATTTTTTTCCTTGCGGTATTCAAATACGATGGGGCCGATTTCCGTTTTCACCACGGTGTAGGGCACATCCAGCTTTTCGCACAACGCCGCCACGCCGCTGTAATCCATCCCCAGCCCCATGTCAATGGTGATTGCCTCCAGCTGGAAAGGCTTGTTAAAATAAGCCCGCAGACCCGCCAGAAGCTGCAGCAGCACCAGGCTGTCCTTCCCGCCGGAGACGCCGACGGCGATTTTGTCCCCGGCCTGAATCATATCATAATCGTCGACACAGCGGCGCATCAGGCCCATCAGTTTCTGCATAAGTTTCGTTTCCTCCGAAAAAATTCAAAAATGGAATGTGAGCATTTGAAAGCATTTGCGAGTATTTGAAAGAATTTGAAAGCTTATCCGCAGTTTCATAAAAATCTTTAAAAAAGTGGTTGACATTTCATTTTCCCTGTGGTATAAAATACAAGCGCTTTGGATGTATTGTACATCCTGCGCCTGGATTTGTCAAAATATTTTAACTTTCGGAGGAAAGAATATATGTCTACTACATTCGCTAAGAAGGAGACCCTGGAGCGTAAGTGGTATGTCATCGATGCTGCCGGCAAGCCCCTGGGCCGTACCGCTGTCATCGCTGCCAACCTGCTGCGCGGCAAGCACAAGGTCGACTTCACCCCCAATGTCGACTGCGGCGACAATGTCATCATCATCAACACCGACAAGGCTATCCTGACCGGCAAGAAGCTGGAGCAGAAGACCTACTACCGCGTTTCCGGCTGGATCGGCGGTCTGAAGGAGACCAAGGCCCGTCACATGATGGAGAAGCGTTCCGACTACGCTTTCGAGCTGGCTGTCAAGGGCATGCTGCCCAAGAATGTCATCGGCCGCAACGCCATGACCCGCCTGCACCTGTACAAGGGCAATGAGCACCCCCACGCTGCCCAGAAGCCCGAAGCCTGGACCCTGGACTAATTGGAGGTAACAAACTATGTACGAGAGCAAGAAGAAGTATTTTTACGGCACCGGCCGCCGGAAGTCCTCCGTGGCCCGCGTCCGTGTTTACGAGAACGGCACCGGCACCATCACCATCAACGGCCGCGACATCGATGATTACTTCGGTCTGGAGACCCTGAAGCTGATCGTCCGTCAGCCCCTGGTCACCACCAACACCCTGGGCAAGGTCGATGTGGTCGTCACCGTCGCCGGCGGCGGCGTTTCCGGCCAGGCCGGCGCTATCCGTCACGGCATCGCCCGCGCCCTGCTGACCCTGAACGCTGATTTCCGTCCCGCTCTGAAGGCTGCCGGTTTCCTGACCCGCGACCCCAGAATGAAGGAAAGAAAGAAGTACGGTCTGAAGGCCGCCCGTCGCGCTCCCCAGTTCTCCAAGAGATAATTTTCTCTTTCATACAGAACCACAGCAGGAGATGTTTCCGCAAGGAATGCATCTCCTGCTTTTTTGTACAAAGAAGCATCCCCCAGCCTGCCGGTTGGGGGATGCTTCGCTATTTACCGGGCGGTCACTTCGCCCTCCAGAGTGCCCACGGTTAGGGTGTAGGTCTGGCCCTGGGTCAGTTCCGGGCTGCTGAAAATCACCACGGCAAAGGAAAGCCAGGGCGTGTGAGAAAGAAGCACATTGCCGTCCCCGTCCGTCAGGGTGATTTCTGTGCCGGCACTTTGATTGCCCACATTCACCGCAATCACCCCCTGGGTGCCGCCGCTGAAGGACTGGGCCATGCCGGACGCGCCGGTGCCGATAAAGGTGCCGCCGGTGATGATGCCGGTGGTATCATAGTCCAAGGTGGAGGTATCGCCCTGTGTGGGGCCGCACACCGTCACTAATCCGCCGGATATTTCCAGACTTCCGTTGGCGTCGATGCCGTCGCCGGAAGCGGTGATTTGGATGGTGCCGCCGGAAATCACAATGGTTCCGTTGGAGCTGCCGCCGCCCATGCCGCCTTTTCCGCCGAACCTGTCCCCGCCAAAGAAGCCACCGAAGCCGCTTTCATCCGCACCCCCAGCGGCGTTCAGGCCGTCGTCATCGGCTGTCAGGGTGATGCTCCCGCCGGAAATATTCAGGTGCAGCGCTTCCAGCCCCTCATAGGACTGGGTGATTTCCATGTTCCCGCCGGAAATGCTCAGATTTTCGTCCGCATGGACGCCGTCATCCCCGGTGGCGATGCGGAAGGTACCGCCACTGATGAGAATATCCGCATTGGAATGGATGCCGTCATCGGCGCTGTCGATGGTGAAGCTGCCGCCCTGCAAGCTCAGATTCCCGGCGGCTTTGATGCCCTTGCGGCTGTCGCCGGTTCCCGTCACCGTGGTGCTGGAAAGAGGGGTACTTCCCTGCGCCCCGGTAGGCATTTGGCCGGGTGCTTCCATCCGGCCGCCGGGCCGTCCGCCGCCGCCAAAGCCACCCTGGGAGGTATGGCCGTCGCCATTGGCGCTGCCGCCACCGGCTGTGATTTCAAAATTGTCGCCCAGAATCTGCATAGCACCCGATGCGCTGATGCCGTCGCCCGACGCTTCAATGGAAAAGCTGCCGCTTTCAATATAGACAAAGCCCTTTTCCGTGTCCTCGTCATTGTCCGCGTGAATGCCGTCCTTTCCGGCGGTGATGGCAAAGGAAGCATTCACAATGCTGACATCATCCTTGCCGGACAGGCCGTGGGAAGCCGCCGTGATTTCATAAGTGCCGCCCGTCACGGTCAGGGAATCCTTGGACACGATTCCATGCCCGCCGGGGCTGGAGATGGTCAGGCTACCTGTTCCGTTGAGTGTTACATCCTCCTTGGAAAAAATCACGGCATCTATGTTGTTTTCATCAATAGCGGTAAAACTGCCCCCATTGCTCAGGGTATTTTCCGTTCCCTCCGCCAGAGTGATGAATACCTTGTCCGCCTGCAAAATATAGATGGGCGCGCAGGTCTGGCTGTGAATGGAAACCCCATCCAGCACCAGCTGGGTCTTGTCCGACTTGTCGGTGTTGACAATCACCATGCCGTCATCCAGCGTGCCGGTGAGCAGATATTCCCCCGCCTTGGTAATCGTGACGGTGCTGCCGGAAATCTCCACGCCGCTGCCGGTGCAGGATGCCCCGTCGCCGCTGAAGGTAATCACCGTGCAATCGTTCGCTTCAAATGTTCCGTTCAAATCCCGGTTGCTGAAAGCATCCCCCTCCGGGTACAAAACCGCACCCTGAGATTCCCCTGTGGCATTTGTCCCATCAGCCGCCTTGCCGCACCCGGTCAGCAGCAGCGCCAATGCCATCAACAGGGCAATTTGCGACTTTTTCATGTAAAATTCCTCCCTTACAGCTCCAAAGCCGTGGTTTCCTGCCTGGAAACCGTGATTTCCAGATTGCCGTTGCGGCAGCGAAGCTCGTCAATCATTTCCTTTTCCTTTGCCGGGTCGGACAGGGTGATGTCATAGGTCAGGCGGAAAAGGCTGCCCATATTGGTGGTTTTCACCCGCACCAGCTCATGGGCCGAGGCATAGCGATTCAGAATCTCCTCAAAAACCCCGGTGTAGTCCAAATCCTCCGGGATGGTGATGTGCAGCGTCCGGTACTGGCTGTTATGCTTCTTTGTGCCGAAATCCAGCCGGGTGTAGAGCATATTCATGGCGCACATCGCCAATGTAAAGACAACCGCCAGTGCCAGATACCCCATGCCCGCAATCAGCCCGGCGCCCATGGCCAGAAACAGCATGGTGATTTCCCGGGCGGTGCCGGGAACGGAGCGGAAGCGCACCAGGCTGAAAGTGCCTGCCACCGCCACCCCTGCGCCTACATTGCCGTTGACCATCAGAATCACCACGCACACCACGCTGGGCAGCAGAGCCAGCGTCACCACGAAGCTCTTGCTGCACCGGCTGCGGTAAACATAGCCAAAGGCCAAAATCAGGCCGATGACCAGCGCGCAGCCCACGCACAACAGAAAGTCCCCCACCGGAACCTCCGTCTGTGCGCCGTCAAACAGCCCCTTAAAAACAGAATCAAGCATAAGGATATCCTCCTTGCAGATTGGGATAAATCAGATTTTGATACGCCGTGCCGTATTTGGAAAAGGAAGTTTTGTAAATGCCCTCCCGGGCCAGCAGCCGGGCCATCCACAGAGGCATTCCGCCGGAGCATTTGACCTCCATCAAGGTCTTTCCCGGCTCCAGAATGGGTGCTCCCCAGGCCTCCGTTTCCAGAGAAAGTTCCTCCCGGCGGCAGAGAATGTTTTCGTCAAATGTCACCCGGAAATCGCCGCCGTCCCGGCTGTAAAATGCCTCCCGCTCATAGGAAAGGAACACCACAGGGCGCAGTGCCGGATAGTAGGCGCAAAAATAGTCAATTTCCCGGGTGATTTGTCTGTCCGCCGGACCGGGTGCCTGCCCGGACAGCCACAGCACCGCCTCCCGCTCCGGCAGGGACACCCTGCGCTTGTACACCACCGAATTGTATTTCTTTTTCAGCTCCACAAATGCCGGGCCCTCCGGGCTTGCCTTGCCGTAGCTGCGCAGGCGCAGCTTTTCCTTATA
>JBGVGH010000093.1:0-15822 GCA_045121575.1 Faecousia sp. | reverse complement strand
CTCCATGTGCCCCAATGCTGAGAAAAAACTGAACGGTCTTCTGGAATACAACGAAATGGACGGCCCTGTTTTCAAAATCAAAGAGGATCCCAGAATCACACGGGTAGGTAAATTCATCCGCAAAACCAGTATCGATGAATTGCCCCAGCTGTTTAACATTTTGAAGGGCGATATGAGCATTGTCGGCCCCCGCCCGGCGCTGCCCCGGGAAGTTGCGCAATACCACGCTTATGAGAAGCAGCGGCTGCTTGTAACCCCCGGACCGACCTGCTACTGGCAGATTCAGCCCAACCGCAACGATCTGAGTTTTGACGACTGGATGGCTCTGGATGTGCAGTACATCAGGGATCGCAGTTTCCAAACGGACTGGAAAATCATTTTCAAGACCTTTGGTGCCATTCTTGGCATGAATGGCGAATAAAGGAAATACAGCCAAACTGAAAACCGCCGCAGAGGTTTCCTCTGCGGCGGTTTGTTATTCCTCTTTCCCGTCCAGCAGGACGGTGTCCGAGCCTTCCTCGATGGGCTTTCCCTCCATGCAGGCGGCAAACTGCCGTCCGGTCATGGATTCGTTTTCCATGAGGAAATCCACGACCTGGTGGAACTTTTCCTCATTTTCCGACAGAATCCGGCGGCAATGGTCATAAGCCCGATCAATCAGCACCTTCACCTCATCATCGATGGTGGCGGCTACTTTCTCCGAGTAGCTCTTGGTGGACTGGTAATCCCGGCCGATGAACAGTTCCTCGCCGCCCAGATACGACACGGTGCCCAGCTTTTCGCACATACCGTAGCGGGCCACCATATCCCGCGCCAGCTTGGTTGCCCGGTCAATATCGTTGGACGCGCCCACGGAAATGTCCCCCACATAAAGCGCTTCCGCCACACGGCCGCCCAGCAGGCTGACGATTTCCTCGTACATTTCGTTGCGGGTCATGTTGGAAGAATCGTCCTTGGGAATCTGCCAGGTGGAGCCAAGGGACTGTCCCCGGGGCACCACGGTGATGTGCTGCACGCCGCCACAGGTGGGCAGATGATACATGGCCACCGCGTGGCCCGCCTCGTGGATGGCGGTGTTTTTCAAATCCTGCCGCTGGCGCACATGGCTGCGCTTGGCAGGGCCGGCGGTAATTTTCATCATAGCTTCGTTGATATCCGCCATGGACAGAGCTTCCCGGTTTTCCCGGGCAGCCAGAATGGCCGCTTCGTTGAGCAAATTGCTCAAATCCGCGCCGGTGAAGCCGGGGGTGGAGCGGGCCACGGTTTTCAGATCCACATTTTCATCCAGGCGCTTGCCCCTGGCGTGTACCTTCAGAATTTCAGCACGGCCCTTTACATCCGGGCGGCCCACATAAATCTGCCGGTCAAACCGGCCGGGGCGCAGCAGCGCCGGGTCCAGAATATCCGCCCGGTTGGTTGCCGCCAGCACGATGACCCCCTCCGTGCGGCCGAAGCCGTCCATTTCCACCAGAAGCTGGTTCAGGGTCTGCTCCCGCTCGTCGTGACCGCCGCCGAGACCTGTGCCCCGCTTGCGGCCCACCGCGTCGATTTCATCGATAAAAATAATGGCAGGGGCCATTTTCTTCGCCTGGGCGAACAAATCCCGGACGCGGCTGGCACCCACGCCCACATACATTTCCATAAAATCCGAGCCGGAAATGGACAAAAACTGCACATCCGCCTCCCCTGCCACCGCCCGGGCAAGCAGGGTTTTGCCGGTGCCGGGAGGGCCAACCAGCAGCAGGCCGTGGGGAATCCGCGCGCCAATGTGGGTGTATTTCTGGGGGGCGCGGAGGAAATCCACAATCTCCGCCAGCTCCGCCTTTTCCTCGTCCGCGCCTGCCACATCGTCAAAGGTGATTTTCTTGCCGTCCGGCACGCCCAGCACAGTGCGGGCCTTGCCGAAATTGCTCATGGCGTTGCCATTGTTGGCCCGGCCCATCAGCAAAAACCAGATGAAAAGCAGCAGCAGGCCCACAATCAGCAGGGGCAGAATCAAATCGTAAACAGAGAAGCCGTCCTCCGGCACAAAATCATAGCTTTCCAGAATGCCGCTCTCCCGCTGCTGGCGAATCAGCTCCCCCATTTCCTGCTGGAAGGCTTCCACATTTGCAAGATTTGCGGTGATTTCCGTTTTCCCTTGATAGGGGTGGTACAGTTCCAGATAGATTTTTCCGTCGGAAACGGTAAAGGCTCTGACCTCTTCCTCTTCGAACAGGCGCACCACCTCAGAATAGGCAGGCCCCCGGTTCAGGCCGGAGAACGCCCCCGCCACCAGATAGAAAACCACGCCCAGAATCAGAATGTATAGAATAAGAGGACTAATTTTTCGCTTTTTCAAATCACCGTTTCTCCTTATTTGGAATAAGTTTCAGGCTTCAAAATGCCTACATAGGGCAGATTGCGGTACTTTTCGTCAAAATCCAGACCGTAACCCACCACAAAGGCATTGGGGATGGTAAAACCCACATAGTCCGCCCGCAGCGTCACGCCGGGGGCGCGCCCCTCGGGCTTATCCAGCAGGGTGCAGATTTTCACCGACGCCGCGCCCTTGCGCCGCAGATGGTCGCAGACAAACTCCAAAGAGCGTCCGGTGTCCAGAATGTCCTCCAGAATCACCACATGCCGCCCGGTCAAATCCACGGTCACATTCTGCCGCACCACCACATTGCCGGTGGACTGGGTGCCCCGGTAGGAGGAAACCCGCATAAAATCCAGCTCGCAGGGGGCGTCAAAGGCGCGAATCATGTCCGCATAGAATACCACAACGCCCTTGAGAACACCCACGAAAACCGGGTTTTTGTCCCCATAATCCCGCAGCAACTCCTGCCCCAGCTGGGCGACGCGGTTTTTGATTTGTTCTTCCGACAGCAAAATCTCCTGAATATCCTTGTGCATAAACTGGCCTCCGTTATTCTGTTTCTGTGAAAACCACCTGCACAGCAGGCAGTTTAGCCGGAATTCTGTTCTGGTTTGCGCCAATGCCATACACCGCCAGCACGCCCCGGTCATCGGTCAGAACCGGTACCAGAGCACGGCGGGAGGCGGGAATTTTTCGGTCAATAAATAGTTTTTTCAAGCTTTTCGTGCCGCCGCTGAGCCGGATTTCATCTCCGCTTTGGCGGCTGCGCAGCCGGAGTGTTCCCTCCGGCACCACGGTAAAAATATGGGTGGTATTCCGGATTTCCGATGCCGGAAAGCAGGACACCTTCAGCTTCAATTCCGGAATTTCCGTTTCTCCGGGGCAGTTCAGCACCACTTCCCCGAATCTTTGAGGCACGGCAATTTGCAGGCTGTCATAGCACCGCTCCACCGTCACGCCTCCGGGGAGATTGGCCCGCGCCGAGGGATTATCCGAAAAAACAAGCTGCTGCACCAGAGCGATGTGGCTGGCCTCCGGCTCCCGCACGCCGTTTTCCTTCAGAAAATTTTCAATCACCCGGCTTCTGACGGCGCCGTGTAGCGCCCGCAGGCCGGACACCCGGAGGGTTTTCTGATTTTCCGCCGCTTCCGCAAGAAAACTTTCGTCCTGCCGCAGCTTCAGCGCCATATCTGACAGATTCTCCGCCAGCCGGGGATTCTCCCCTTCCAGCAAAGGCATCACATGGTGGCGCAGCCGGTTTCGCAGGAAGGCATCGGTGTCGTTGGAGCTGTCCTGCACAAAATTCAGGCTATATTCATCCAAAAAGGAAAGCACCTCCCGGCGGGTGATGCCCAGCATGGGGCGAATCAGTCCGGGAGAAGCCGGGGCGATGCCCCCCAGCCCTTTCAGTCCGGTGCCCCGCACCAGATGCAGCAGCACCGTTTCTGCATTGTCATTGGCGGTGTGAGCGGTGGCGATTTTGCCATCCAGGGTGGCAAAAAAGCCGTAGCGGGCTTCCCTTGCCGCCGCTTCCAGCCCCTTCTCCCCCGCTTGCACCGTCTCGGTTCCCACAAACAGCGGAATGTCGTAGCGGTCACACAGGGTGCGGACAAAAGCCTCATCCCGGTCAGATTCACTTCCCCGCAGCTTGTGATTAAAATGGGCAGCTTTCAGGGTAAAATCCAGCTTTTCCCGCAGCAGATACAGGGAAAACAGCAGTGCCACCGAATCCGCGCCGCCGGAAACGGCGGCAATCACCGTATCGCCGGGGGCAATCAGGTCATAGCGGCGGATGAACGCCGTCAGCTTATTCAGCATGCTTCCACTCCCGGTCGGCAAAGGCCTGATACTGGCCAATCCATTGCAGCTTCACCGTTCCGGTTTCGCCGTGGCGGTTTTTGGCCACGATGCACTCGGCAACACCCTTTTCCTCGCTGTTTTCATGATAATATTCATCCCGGTACAGGAACATGACGGAGTCGGCGTCCTGCTCGATGGCGCCGGATTCCCGCAAGTCCGACAAAATGGGCCGTTTGTCCGTCCGGCTTTCCACCGCACGAGAAAGCTGGCTCAGACAAATCACCGGCACATTCAGTTCCTTTGCCATAATTTTCAGGCTTCTGGAAATTTCGCCCACCACGGTCACACGGTTGTCGCCGCCGCCTTTGCCGTAACCGGAGCCCTGCATCAGCTGCAGGTAGTCGATGATGACCAGGCCCAGATTGTCCAGCCGGCGGCATTTGGCATTGATGTCCGCCACGGTGACGGAGGGATTGTCGTCAATGCGGATGTCGGTCTGGCTCAGCGCCGCAGCAGCCATGCACAGCTTTGTCCACTCCTCCTCGCTGAGCTTGCCCGTGGCCAGCTTTTGCAGCTCCACAAAGCTCTCATTGGCAAGCAGACGCATGGCAAGCTGCTCCCGGGACATTTCCAGGTTGAAAATTGCCACGGTTTTTTTGTACTTTTTCGCCACATTCACCCCGATATTCAGGGCAAAAGCGGACTTACCCATGGCAGGACGGGCAGCAATCAGCAAAAGGTCAGACTTGTTCAGGCCGTTGATTTTCTTGTCCAAATCCTGCAATCCGGAGGACAGGCCGGGGATGGCGGAATCCGACTGGCTCAGCTCTGTCAGCCGGTCAAACACCTTGTGCATCACCGTGCCGATGCGCTCCAGCGAATCGCCCCGCTCGCCCTTGCGCAGGGCGAAAATCTTCTTTTCCGCCGATTCCAGCATCTCCGCCGGGGTACCCACCTGGGAGTACACCGTTTCGGAAATGTCACTGGCCGCCTGAGCCAGCCCCCGCAGCATGGCCTTATCCCGGACGATGTTGGCATAGCGCACCGCGTTGGCGGCGGTGGGGGTGATTTCCATGAGCTGCATGATATAGTCCCGGGAGTTGTCGTGATACACGCCCATCTCCCGCATCTTATCCAGCACCGTGACGGGGTCGATGCTCTGGGAGTAGTTGAACATGGTATAGACAGCCTCAAAAATTTCCCGGTTCTGCTGCAGGTAGAAATCCTCCGGGCGCACAAGCCCGATGATGTCCGCCACGCAGCGGCTGTCAATCAGAATGGAACCCAGCACCGCCTGCTCCGCTTCCAGGGATTGGGGTGCCTGCCGGGTCAGCAATTCTTCCATGATTCTCTCTCCTTCTGTGTCACAATGACATGGTGCTTTTTATCAGATTTCCTCAATTTTCACCGTCAGCGGGGCGGAAATTTCATAGCCCAGCTTGCAGGTGACGGTGTAGGTGCCCACAGCCTTGATGGGGTCGCTGATGACGATTTTCCGCTTGTCCAGCTTGATGTTCTGGCTCTTTTCCAGGGCGTCGGCAATTTCCTGGTTGGTGACGGAGCCGAACAGACGGCCCGCGCCGCCGCCCTTTGCCTTGACCACCAGCACGATGGCGCGCAGCTTGTTGGCGGTGTCCAGCGCCTCGGCCTTCTCCCGGGCAATGCGCTCGGCGGTGGCCTTGTCATTCATTTTCATGGTGTTGACGGCATCTGCCGTGGCCTCGATGGCGATTTTCCGGGGCAGCATAAAGTTACGGGCGTAGCCGTCGGACACCTCAATCATCTGGCCCTTTTTGCCTTTTCCCTTTACATCCTGCGTCAAAATTACTTTCATATTTCCAATCTCCTGTTATTTTTCATAGTATTTTTCAATGGATGCCAGCAAATCATCCAGCACCTGCTGGACGGATTTTCCGGCAATCTGGGCACCGGCTGTGGCAGTATTGCCGCCGCCGCCCAGAGGCTCCAGAATCATCTGCACATTTACATCGCCCATGGAACGGGCAGAAATATAAACCTTCTCCCCATCGGGATAGAGCACGATGGAGCAGGTGATGCCGGAAATATTCAGCATCTCATCCGCCGCCTGCGCCGCCAGCACCCGGGTGGTTCCGGTATTCAGAGCCGCAATGGCAATCTCCTTGCGGTACAGCCGGGCAGACTTGATAATCTGATACTTGGCCATGGTCTCCTGGAAGTCGCTTTGCAGCAGCTTTTTGACCTCCGTGGGGTCAGCGCCCATACGGCGCAGCACCGCCGCGGCCTCAAAGGTACGCTCGCCCACCCGGACATTGAAGCTCTTGGTATCCAGGAAAATGCCGGCAAGCAGACTCTTGGATTCGATGGGCAGCACATCCTGCTTATCCACCGCATATTGCAGCAGCTCTGTCACCAGCTCGGAAGCGGAGGAGGCAAAGGGCTCGTGGAGGTTAACCACCGCGTTCTCGATGTACTCCGCCGCCCGGCGGTGGTGGTCAATGACGCAAATGCGGCTGTTCAGGGCATCCAGCAGCGGCTGGCACTCCACCTGGTCAGGGCGGTTGGTATCCACCACCACCAATGTGCTGCGGTTATCCGCCAGCAGCAGGGCATCCTCGCCGCTGAGGAAGCAGCTGGCGTATTCCGGCACCTGGATGATTTCCTCCAGCAACTCCTTGGCCACATTCCGCTCCCGGTCGATGACGATGTAGAACTTTTTATTCTTCTTCCGGCACAGGCAGGCCACGCCCATGGCCGCGCCCACCGCGTCCATATCCGCGTTTTTGTGGCCCATGATGAATACCTGGCTGCTGTTTCCAATCAGCTCCAGCAGGGAGTTGGCCGTCACACGGCTGCGCACCTTGCTCCGGCGGTCGGTTTCCTTGGATCTGCCGCCGAAGAAGCTGAAGTTCAGCCGGTCTTTGATAACCGCCTGGTCACCGCCACGGCTGAGGGCCATTTCGATGGACAGGGCGGCAAAATTATAGCTCTCCTCAAAGTCCACGCCGTCCACACCCAGGCCGATGGACAGCGACGCCGACAGGCCCGCAGGGCTGACGATGGCGTGGACATTTTCCACCACCGGGAATTTTTCCCGGATGGCACTGTCCAGATTCCGCTTTTCAAAAATCAGCAGATACCGGTTGCGCTCCACCTTCCGCAGCAGGCCGTGATATTCCTCTGCCCAGGCGGTAATCACATTGTTGATTTCCGCGTCCATGGTGGAAATGGCGCTTTCCGACTGGTTCATGGTCAGCTCTTCGTAGTTGTCCACCAGAATGATGGCAACCACCGGGCGGGAGCGGATATACTCATCCCGCACCTGGTACATTTCCGTCATATCGCTGAGGTAGAGCATGCCCAGCAGAATGCCCTCCTGCTCCTCCGCGCGGATCATGGTGCCGTAAATCCGGTAACGGCGGCGGCCCACGCTCACATCATAGGGATATTCATTTTTGCCGCTCATGAGCCAGTCCGTGCCCACACCGGGCAGCACCCGCTCCAGCTTTTCCTCCGGGATTCTCTCCTTCAGTCCTGTGGCTTTGACAAAACGGTCATTGGCCCAGACGACGCCGCCATCACCCATCCGCACCAGAGCCATGGGCAGAGGTGTTTCCGTCCTGTGGGCAGAAAAGTCAGCCGTCTGGAACGCCTCCTGCAGAAAGGCGTGGATTTCCCGGTCGCTGCGGCGGCGATTCATCAGATAAAGAATGCCCATCGCCCCGGTCAGCGCCACGCCGATTCCGGCCAGATAGTAATTCTTCATCAGCGCGGCAGCCACGCAGAAGCATCCCATCAGCACAAAACAGCCGGTCAGTCCGGGCTGCAGGGCTCTTTTCCGCTTTTTATTCATATTCTCGCCTCCTGAAATGGGTACAGGCCCATAGTATTGCAATCTTACCTGATATTGTAGCAAACTTCAAAAGGTTTGGCAACTGATTTTATTGAAAAAAGGGGTGAAAAAGCTGTCAAAAAATAATTGTATACTTTTCGGGATTTCTGTGTTATACTATGAATAGTATGCGCCGGGACGGGCAGACCCGGGCAAGCTTTCCGGCGTGGGCCGGACTTTACAAGAAAAGAAATTGCAGGCGTTTTTCTCCGCTGCGGCGATTCAGGGCTTGAAGCGTGGGAGCATGGCTGCCTGTTTGTTGTGCCCATTGGCACGAAATTAGAAAGGAGTTTACCCAATTTGGCAGAAAAACTGAAAATTATTCCCCTGGGCGGCTTGGACGAAATCGGTAAAAACATCACCGTGCTGGAGTACGGCAAGGATATGATTGTGGTGGATTGCGGTCTGGGCTTCCCGGAAGAAGATATGTACGGCGTGGACCTGGTGATTCCCGACTTCACCTATCTGGTGGAGAACAAGCGGAAAATCCGGGGTATGTTCATCACCCACGGCCACGAGGACCACATCGGCTCCATTCCCTACTGCATGCAGCAGATCAACTGCCCCATTCACGGCACCGCCATGACCAACGGCCTGATCAAGCTGAAGCTGGAGGAGCACAAGCTGGCCGACAAGGTCAAGCTCATCACCCACAAGCCCGGCGACATGGTAAAAGCCGGCTGCTTTACCGTGGAATTTATCCATGTGAACCACTCCATTGCCGACGCGGTGTGCTTTGCCATCCACACCCCCATCGGCAAGGTGATTATGACCGGCGACTTCAAAATCGACCCCACCTCCGGCGACGGCATGATGGATTTGGCCCGGCTGGGCCAGCTGGGCAACGAGGGCGTGCTGGCGCTGCTGGCTGATTCCACCAATGTGGAGCGGGCGGGCTATACCCCCAGCGAAAACATGGTCACGGAAAGCCTGGACCGGCAGTTCCGCAACTGCGACCAGCGCATCATCATCACCACCTTCGCCTCCAATATGCACCGCATCCAGTCGGTGCTGAACATTGCCCACCGGCATGGCCGGAAGGTGGCAGTCACCGGCCGCAGCATGGAAAACATGCTGAAGGTGGCCCAGGAGCTGGGCTATCTGAAGGTGCCCGCCAATACCATCGTGGAGCTTGGCTCCATCAAGAGCCTGCCGAAGAACAAGGTAGTCATCGTCTCCACCGGCTCTCAGGGCGAAAATATGTCGGCCCTGCACCGCATGGCCTTCTCCACCCACCGGCAGGTGGACATTGTGGCCGGTGACCGCATCATCATCTCCGCCTCCGCCATTCCCGGCAACGAAAAGGCGGTTTCCCGCATCATCAACGAACTGTACCGCAAGGGTGCGGAAGTGATTTATGACAAGAGCGAGGGGCTTCATGTTTCCGGCCACGCCTGCCAGGAGGAGCTGAAAATTGTTCACGCCCTGTGCAAGCCCAAGTTCTTCATCCCCGTCCACGGCGAGCAGCGCCACCTGCAGATTCACGCCAAGCTTGCCAAGTCCATGGGCATGGCAAGCAAAAACATCATCATCGGCGAAGTGGGCAGCACCATTGAGCTGTCCCCCAAGAGCGCGAAAATCGGCGCCACCGTTCCCGCCGGCATCGTGCTGGTGGACGGCACCAGCGTGGGCGATGTGGGCAGCGTGGTGCTGCGGGACCGCAAGCACCTGGCAGAGGACGGCATGATTGTGGTCTGTGTCAACATCAGTTCCGAGGACGGCGGCATCATCACCGGCCCCGACATCATCACCCGCGGCTTCATCTATGTCAAGGAATCGGACGGGCTGATGGAGGAGCTGCAAAATGTGGCTATGGAGGCCATGGAGCGCTGCGCCCGCAAGCGCGTCCGGGACCGCTCGGCCATCAAGTCTGCCATCAAAAACGATTTGTCCGGCTACCTGTACAAGCACACCAAGCGCAACCCCATGATTCTGCCCGTTATCATGGAAGTTTGATTTTTCCCGAAAAACAAATCTGCCTCCCTTGAAAAAGGGAGGCATTTGTGCTTTAATAACAAAAACCGACAAGCAAAAAGGAGAACCGCCATGCGCTATTATTTTGCCCCCATGGAGGGCATCACCGACAGCATCTACCGGCAGGCGCACCACAACTATTTCCCCGGCATTGACCGGTACTATATGCCCTTTCTCTCCCCCACCATGCACCGGACGCTAACCCACAAGGAAAGCAGGGAATTGCCGCTGGCCGATTCCGTCCCCTTTACCGCCATCCCCCAGGTGCTGACCAAAAACGCCGGGGATTTTCTCTGGGCATCGCAAGTCTGTGCCGACCGGGGCTATGAGGAAGTCAACCTGAATTTGGGCTGTCCCTCCGGCACCGTGGTTTCCAAGGGAAAAGGGGCGGGAATGCTCCGCGAGCCAGCGGAACTCGACCGTTTTCTGGAGGAGATTTTTGCCCAATGCCCCATTTCCATCAGCATCAAAACCCGGCTGGGGCTGGAATCTGCCGATGAATTCCCTGCCCTTTTGGAGGTATTCAACCGCTATCCCATCCGGGAGCTGACGGTGCATCCCCGGGTGCGGAAAGCCTTTTACAGCGGCGGCGTGGACATGGAAATGTTCCGCTACTGCGCCCAAAACAGCAAAAATCCCCTCTGCTATAACGGGAATCTGAATTCTTTGCAGGATATTGCTCACTTTTCCGCCGATTTTCCAACCGTCGGCTCTGTCATGCTGGGCCGGGGGCTGCTGGGTGACCCCGGAATGCTCTCCCCCGGCGGCACCACCGCCCCGGTTCTGGAAAAATTCACCACGGAACTGCTGGAGCGCTATTTGGATGCCTTCGGCGGCGCGCGCAACGCCATGTTCCGCATGAAGGAGAACTGGAGCTTCCTGCTGTGCCGCTTTGAGGGCAGCGAAAAGCTGGGAAAACAGCTGCGGAAAACCACGGATATTGACGAATACCGGGCCATCACCGCCCAGATTTTTCACACTTTGCCGCTTTCTTCCACGCTGAAGGCCACCTGGTAAGCCACAGTTGACTTCCCTTTCCCCTCATGGTAAAATACACCCATAGGAATTCAAGGAGGGATGCTATGAACGCAATGGTTTTTAGTCCTCTGGAGGACTACGAGAAAACCCTCAAAAACACCCACCTGCACTGCACCCAGCAGCGGTTTGCCCAGCTCACCGCCCAGTCCGGCGTGAACATCGAAGAAAACCGCAGCACTGTAAAAGCCTACGATGCCCAGGCGGCAAAGGCCGCCGCGCAGCAGAAAAAGGTATCCCGGCTGAAGCTGCTGCGGGTGCTGGTAATCATCGGCGCTGTTCTGTGCGCCATCGCCGCCATCTGGGGATTCATGAACACCCCGGCTTTGGGCGTGGTCTTTGCCCTGGGGGCAATTGGCCTGCTTCTGGTGATGCTTCTGGTGCTCAATCCCAAAATCAAGCATCAGGCAAAAATTCTGGTCGAAGAAAACACTCGGGCGCAGAAGCTACTGGCCCAGGCGCAGGAACAGATGGCCCCGCTGAACGCCCTGCTGGCGTCGGAGGACGGTCTGCCGCTGTTGGAGGAAACCCTCCCCCTTTTGAAATTCAACCCCAACTATTCCTTTGAGCAGGAATCGGAAATGGTGCGCGCTTTCGATTTTCCCGCCTATGAAGTAGAGCGCCAATCGGTGCTGGATACCCTCTGCGGTACATACAACGGAAACCCCTTCCTCTTTGAAAAGTACCGGGTATGCACCATGGGCACCGAAACCTATCACGGCTCTCTGGTCATTCACTGGACGGAACACTACACCGACAGCAAAGGAAACCGCCGCAGCCGCACCCGCAGTCAGACGCTCCACGCCTCCGTCACCAAGCCCAAGCCCTTTTACACCACGGAAACCCTGCTGTATTACGGTGCCCAGGGCAGCCCCGACCTGACCTTCAGCCGGCAAAACCTCCACCACGAGGACAAAAGCGAGCGGGAGCTGAAAGCCACCATCCGCAAAGGTGAAAAGAAGCTGCGGGAGAAAGAGGAGGATGCCCTGGAGGAGAACAAATCCTTCACCGGCATGGCCAACACCCAGTTTGAGGTGCTGTTCGGCGCCCTGGACCGGGACAACGAAACCCAGTTCCGGCTGCTGTTCACCCCGCTGGCCCAGACCAATATGGTGGATCTCATTTTGTCCGAAACCGGTTACGGTGACGATTTTGACTTCTTCAAGCGACGCAGAATGAACACCATCGTCTCCGAGCACAGCCAGAACCGGCCTCTGCGGCTGAACGCTAAAAGCCTTTCTTCCCACAGCTATGACCTCTGCATGGAAAATTACATTCGGGAAAACACCGAATATTTCCGCAGCATTTACTTTGATTTGGCCCCCATTCTGGCCATTCCGGTCTATCAGGAGCGGCCGGTGCAATCCCTGGAACCGCTGCCGCCGGGCAATCCCTGGTGTTCCCCCCGGGAGTATGAGGTGCTGGCAAACGCCATGGGAAATGGCCTGTCCCATCCCAAATCCAAAACCGAGAGCATTTTCAAAACCCGGCACACCTGCACTGCCGACGGCGTTGACACCGTTTCCGTCACCGCCCATTCCTATGACGCGATTCCCCACATCGACTCCGTTCCCGTGCTGGGCGGCGACGGCCAGGTACATCTGGTTCCCGTCCCCTGGCAGGAATATAAGCCGCTGGAAAACAGCTGCCGGATGACCGTCAGCCAACAGCCGCAGGAAACCCCCGGCAGCGCCTATACCGTCTCCCGGCACCGGCTGTACGCCTGCGCCTTCCCGGACGGCAAAAATAAATCATAAGGAGAGAAGATTATGGCAAACCAGTTAGACGAACTCAACCCCGAAATCCGTGAAGAAGGCCTGGACACCAATGTGATTGCCAAGAAAATCCCGGTCAAGGTGGGCCCCGGCTCCACCGTTTTTGAAGTTCTGCTGTGGGTTCTGGGCATCATCCCCGGCGTGGTGTTCCTGTTCATGAAAATCAAGGCCAAGAACTATTTCAGCCAGCTGGAGCAGAAAATTCAGCACAACGCCTCCCAGATTGACAACTATCTGGAGCAGCGGGTCATGGTTCTGCAAAACTGCGCCCGGCTGCTGGACAAAGCCATCGACCTGGACAAAACCACCTATGAAAACATCGCCCGCTACCGCTCCGGCAACGCCGCCGACACGGATGTCGCCCGCAATGAGCTGGTGGGCAATCTGGATGCTCTGTCCCGGAATGTGAGCATCGCCTTTGAAAATTACCCCGACCTGCAGGCCCACCAGGAAATCCGGGACGCCATGCAGCAGAATATGTATCTCCAGCGGGAAATCACCGCCGCTCGGGAGCTGTACAACGACACCATCAACACCTGGAACCGGGAAATCTTCTCCTGGCCCACCAAGATGATTGTCGCTGCCAAGCAGGGCTACACCACCCGTATTCCCTTTGCCGCCTCTCAGGAGGTCAAGGAAAAGGCCCGGGATGTGTTCTTTTAATCCATAAGCGCGTCAAAACGGCTGCCGCAAATTGAAGCGGCAGCCGTTTTTTGTCCATTTTAGCCCATATCCACATTGGCAAGGGCGATTTTGCCGTAGGAAACTTCCATTTCATACTTTTCAATGGTTGCGCTCACCAGTGCATTTGCCTGCTGCTGCAGGTAGTAGCTGCGGGTATTGGTCAGCCAAAGCTCCTCGTTGCGCTGGGAGAAGTACATCACATGATAGCCATACTTGGTTTTCACAATGCCATAGTCCCCCGCCTGGCGGTTTTCCTCGAAGCACCATGTCTCAAATTCTTCCACCATCTGCCCCTTGACCACATCGGTGTAGATGCCGCCGTCGGTGACATTGCCGTTCTGGTCATGGCTCTTTTCGTTGGCCAGAGCGGAGAAATTCTCCTCGGTGGGGTTTTCCTTCCACTGGTCCAAAATGGCCTGCGCCGCCTCCCAGCAGGCATCCCACTGGGCCTGGGTGTAACCGTCGGTTCCCTTTTCGCCTTCCTCATCCGGGTTTTCCGCGGCAATGTTTTTAATCGCTACCAGAATGTGGCGCACATCCACGCTGTAGCTGCCGTCCTGCAAAATGCCGGCCTCCTCCAGAGCTTCCTTATTTTCCTGGAAATAGGTTGCCAGGGCTTCGTCGGTGGGCTGTTCAAACTTTTGATAGCACTGGTCAAAGTACATGGAAGCAATATAATAGGTTTCCAGATAATCCCGGTAGTCTGCCACCGTGACATTGGCCCCGCACTGGGCCTTCAGCATGGCCGCGGCACTGTCAAAGCCGTACTTTGCCGCGCTTTCCGTCAAATCCGCTTCCAGAGAATCCAGCCGCTGCAAATATTCGCTGTCCAGCTGGAAGCCATCTTCCTTTGCCTTCAGAGCCAGTGCCTGATTGCCCCGCCAGGTCTCTATTGCCATTTCCAGGAAATACTGCTGCCAGGTATATCCCTCTTTCAGAGGACACGCCTGCTCATCCAGGGGCTTGGTGTAATCCAGTCCGAAATAGGACAGGTAATAGCTGTACTGGCTGACAAAGTCCATAAACTGCATCTGATAGTAAACCTGCAGCTGGCCGTTGGTCAGCTTTGCATCCCCCACAGTAGCCACTACGGTATCCGCCTTCGATTCCGCCTTGCTGTCGGAAACGGTGTAGCTGTCCTGCTTATACAGGTCGTTCGCCCGGAAAATTTCCCAGTCAAACCAGCTTTTTACATCAACTTTCTCCCCCGCGCCGCTGCGGATGCCGAAAAACAGCACCAGCGCCAGCACCGCCAGCGCCGCCACGCAGCCGGAAATCACGGCAATACGCTTCATTTTCTTCACTTCCGGGGAAGCAGCCACGCTTTCCTCCTCACCCGGCTGGCTTGCCAAATCCATATCCTCCGCCGGGACGGTTTCGGCTTCCGCCGCCGGGATTTCCCCCTCCACTGCCGGGGTTTCTTCTCTCTCCGACTCCGGCGTGTTTTCCCAGCCGCAGGCGGGGCAGAGCATTTCATTTTCCGGCAGATCTTTGCCGCAACACTGACACTTCATTCTTTTCCTCCGTTTCAGGAATTTTTTACCCATTCAGTCTATCACGGCGCGGCCTCAATTGCAAGCGGATGAGAAATAATTTACAATTTTGCTTTACCGGGAAAACCCGGCTGAAAAGCTTGCAAATGAGCCTGAAAACTGCTATAATGAATTATTCAGATTGCATCGCAAAAGGAGCCACTTTATGGATACCAAAACAACTGTTATTTCTCCGGAGCAGCTGCAGAAGCAGCATGACTTCTGTGATAAAATTGCCGCTCTCTGGCACGCCCAGGGCCGTACCCCGAAAGCCTATGTGGAAACCTACGGCTGCCAGCAGAACGAGGCAGACTCCGAGCGGATTCGGGGTATGCTGATTGCCTGCGGCTATGAAATCGGAAACGAAGCCGAGGGCGCCGATGTGGTAGTGATGAACACCTGCGCCATCCGGGAGCACGCTGAGCAGCGGGTATTCGGCAACCTGGGTGCCCTGACCCACACCAAGCACCGCCACCCGGAGCAGAAAATCTTCCTGTGCGGCTGCATGGCGGGCCAGGAAGTGGTCACCACCCGCATCAAAAACAGCTATCCCCATGTGGACGGCGTGTTCTCTACCCACCATCTTTGGCAGTTCGCCGAGATTTTATACAAGGTTCTCACCGGCACCAAGCGGCAGTTCTACATCGCCGACGAGGCCGGCTCCATCGCCGAGGGCCTGCCCATCGCCCGGGACAACACCCTGAAAAGCTGGGTTTCCATCATGTACGGCTGCAACAATTTCTGCACCTACTGCATCGTCCCCTATGTCCGGGGCCGGGAGCGCAGCCG
>JBGVGH010000092.1:0-5503 GCA_045121575.1 Faecousia sp. | reverse complement strand
AGAGTTAAGGAGATCGAACGCTTATATGAAAGGATTTACGAGGACAATGTAAATGGCAAGGTTTCGGACGAATGGTTTATGAAGCTCTCTCACAAGTACGAGGTAGAGATGGACGAGACCAAGAAAAACATCCTTGCTTTACGCGAAAAGCTCGATAGCCTTGTGGAGAAGCGGCAAACCAAGGAGAACTTCATCAAGGCGGTACGGAGCTTTATGGAGATGAAAACGCTGAACCCGGTGATCCTTCGTGAACTGATTGAAAAGATCGAAGTCTATCAGATTGAGGGAACGGGCAAGAACCGCACACAGCGCGTGGTCATCCATTATCGCTTTGTTGGCTGTCTGCAGATCCCCGAATGGCACAAAAAGCGTAAGGTCACCCTTGAGAGCAGACAAGGCGTAGCGGTGAATTATCTGCCCACCACAGCATAACAAAAAAGAGCAGAAATTCTGCTCCAAACAATCAAATATAGGCAAAAAAATATCGAGTGTTCATCACTTTCGTTATGAACACTCGATATGGTGCCGGTGGCCGGACTCGAACCGGCACGCTGTCGCCAGCGGTGGATTTTGAGTCCACTACGTCTACCATTCCATCACACCGGCAGGTGTGTATTACATTCTTATGCCTTTCGACAGGTTTGTCCGGGTTGCGGTGCCCAAAATTTCCAGCTCGCTTTTCGCTCGCGAAATTTTGACCGCTGCCCGTCGCTCAGGTCGCTTCCTCCGCCCCCGGCGGCGCTCCCGTCGCTCCCCATCACACCGGCAGGTGTGTTTGCAATACCAGAACAGTATAATACATTCTGTCCAAAATAGCAAGCAAAAATTTTCTCCTCTTTGAAATTTCATCCCCCCGGGGGGCTTGCGGCAGGGGATGAGGGTGAGTATAATGGCAAAAAAACGAAGGAGGATGTTTTTTACATGACATCTGTGAAAAAACTGGTGTTTACCGCGGTATGCGCCGCCCTGTGCGTGGTGCTGCCCATGGCCTTTCACGCCGTTCCCAATGGCGGCACGGTGTTTCTGCCCATGCACATCCCGGTGCTGCTGTGCGGCCTGATTTGCGGCTGGCCCTATGGCGGCGTGTGCGGCCTGGTGGGGCCGCTGCTGTCCAGCCTGCTGACCGGCATGCCCCCGGCGGCGGTGCTGCCCTCCATGATGGTGGAGTGCGGCGTTTACGGCCTGGTTTCCGGCCTGCTGATGCAGCTTGTCCACACCCGCCGTCCGGTGCTTGACCTGTATATCAGCCTGGTGTCGGCCATGGTGCTGGGCCGGGTGGTCAGCGGAGTGGCCAAGGCGCTGATTTTCAACCCCGGCGTTTCTCCCTTTGCCTGGGTCACCACCTCTCTGGTGACGGGTATTCCCGGCATCATCACCCAGCTGCTGCTGATGCCGCTGGTGATTTACGCGCTGACCCGGGCCAGAGTGATTCCTGCCCGCTATTGTGGAGAAAAAAGCCATGAATAAACAGGAAATCACTGCTTTTTTTGACCGCATGGCACCCCAGTGGGACGCGGACATGATTCGCTCGGATGCCATCATCGGAAAAATTCTGGACGGGGCGGAGGTCAGACCCGGCGTGTCCGTGCTGGATGTGGCCTGCGGCACCGGGGTGCTGTTCCCGGATTATCTGGCCCGGCAGGTGGGAAAGGTTACGGCTGTGGACATCTCCCCGGAGATGGTGAAAATTGCTGCCGCCAAGTACCCCGGCAGCCCCATCACTGTTTTGTGCGGGGATGTGGAGCAGCTGCATCCGGCGGAAAAGTTCGACTGCGTCATGGTTTACAATGCCTTTCCCCATTTTCCCGACCCGGAGCGGCTGATTGGGGTGCTGGCGGGCTTCCTGAAGCCCGGCGGGACACTGACAGTGGCCCACGGCATGAGCCGGGCGGCCATTGACCACCACCATGACGGCTGCGCCAGCCGGGTTTCTGTGGGGCTGATGCACGAGGATGCCCTGGCGGCTATTTTTGAAAAATACCTGGATGTGACGGTGAAAATTTCCGATGATACCATGTATCAGGTCACCGGAAAAGCGCCGCTTTAAAAATTACAAATTAAAGATTAAGAATTTTTTTGGGAACGGGTTTGCATTGTGGTGCAGGCCCGTTTCCTTTTCTCAGGAGCGACACAATAAATTGGGGGTTATCGAGCTAAGGCATTGTAGGGCAAAGGCATGCCTTTGCCGACCGGTAGCAATTATCAGAGCGGTGAGGAAAAACCAACCCAGCGGCGAGGGCATGCCCTCGCCCTACATTTGTTGTTTTCAACACCTCGACAAATTCCAATTTGGCGGTGGGGAATTGGTTTTACGGGAAAGTTCACAATTTATTTCATTTTGGCCCGGAGGGCAGTGCTATAATGAAGGTTATCAAATCGAAAGAAGGAAATTTTTCATGCAAGAACTCATTGACAAAATCGCCGCCTGGGGCATGTGGCCCAAGCTGCTGAGCGTGCTGGTCATTGTGGTGGTGGGCCTGCTTGTCTGCCGCCTGGTGATGTCCTTTGTCCGCCGGGCCCTGAACAAATCCAAGCTGGAAAAGGCTGCCCACAGCCTGATTTGCTCCGTGGTTCGGGTGGTGCTGTACGGCCTGCTGATTCTCATTGCGGCCTCTGCCCTGGGCATTGATGTGACGGGCGTGGTGGCCTTGGCATCGGTGGTCACCCTGGCGCTGTCGCTGGCATTGCAGAACAGCCTGACCAACCTCATCGGTGGCTTTACATTGCTCTACACCCATCCCTTCACCTCCGGTGACTATGTGGAGATTGCCGGCCAGTCCGGCACGGTGCAGGAAATCGGCATGGCTTATACCAAGCTGACCACCCCGGACAACAAGATGGTGTCCATCCCCAATTCCTCGGTGGTGGGGGCGGAAATCGTCAACTACACCGTCACCGGCACCCGCCGAGTGGATGTGGAGGTGACTGCCTCCTACGACGCACCCATTCAGAAAGTCATTGCCGCTCTGCGGGAGGCAGCGGATGTGCCCCAGCGGCTGGAGGACAAGGACATTTTTGCCGAAGTGATGAACTACGGCGACAGCTCCATCAGCTACGCCGTGCGCATCTGGACCACCGGCGCGGACTATTGGACGGCGAAATTCGACATTCAGCGCCGCATCAAGGAAATTTTCGACCGGGAGGGCATTGAAATGACCTATCCCCACCTGAATGTCCACATTCAGGACAAATAAAAGCCACCGGACGGGCAATGGGTGCCCGTCCGGTTTTTGTTGGATGCCCCGGCGCGTGCGCCCCGCCAAATTGGGGTTTGGCGAGCTAAGATATTGTAGGGCAAAGGCATGCCTTTGCCGACCGGTAGCGATTATCAGAGCGGTGAGAAAGAACAAACCCGGCGGCGAGGGCATGCCCTCGCCCTACAATGGGCTAATGGAAACAGCCCGATAAATTCCAATTTATCCGGCAGCGGGCGGCCTTTATGCCGCCCCTACTGACAACTGACCAGTGTCAACTCCTAACTCCAAATTCCTCACTCCTAATTTCCCTTTTCGGGGGATGATTTGGCTTTTTCGGGGCATACTACTGCTGGACATCCGGGAAGACATTTTTCAAAAGCCGTGACGACGGCGCTTGAAACCGCCTTCCATAATGTCAAGTGTGCCGCCGAATCTGCAGCGGCGTGGCGCGAAAAAAGGGCGGAAAAAAGCGCAATTTCTGCCCTTCCATACAAAAGCGAAGCAGTTCCCATAGAATCCGTAGGGGCGACCTGCGGTCGCCCGCGGGCGGATAATATCCGCCCCTACCTATCCCAATGAAAAAAGCGAGGACCCGTTGCAGCATCCTGCAACGGGTCCTTTTTTATTTCTCCGGGGGAAGCAGCTGCTTTTCGATTTTGGAAAGGGCTGCTTTCATGTTTTCGTAGGTGGTGTCTGACACGGCGGAAATGTGGTTTTCCTCATACTGCCGCAGGGCGGACTGAATTTGCATTACCTTCATCTCTGTACCGTCCCGCTCCGGGGTCAGGGTGTAGAGCGGAATGGGGTTAAAGCCGGTGACGGCGGTATTGCCCGTCAGGTTATCCTTGGTGATTTCCACTTCCAGCAGAACCGAATACTGGGTGCCGCTGGTGGTGGCGTCGCCGAAGAAATCTCCCAGGGAGTAGGCCACCAGCGTGCCCTTTTCTTCATCAAAAACAATGGGCTGCACCTGATGGGAATGGGTGCCGATGATGGCGTCCACCCCGTTTTGCTGCAGCAGGCGGACGATTTTCTTCTGGGTGGGGCTGATGGTGGTGCTGCCCTCGCTGCCCCAATGGAGCAGGGCGATGGTCACATCCGGCGTGGCGGCGTTCACCGCGTCCAGCACCGCGGTGATGCCGGCGGTGTTTACTTTTTTATAGGTGGTGGTGTAGTCGGTGTACAGCAGGTTCACGCATTTTTCGCTGCCTGCCGGCAGGCCCATGCCGTCCATGCCCTTGGTAAAGGCCACAAAGGCCACCCGGATGCCGCCGATTTCCCGCAGGGTGAAGCCCTGATTTTTGGAAAAATCGCTGCTGTCGGCAAAGGTGCCCAGCGGCTCCATGCCCGCATTGCGGACGGCGGACAGGGTTTCCTTCAGCCCCAGAATGCCGTTTTTCACCGAGCAGGAGTTGGCAGTCTGGAGAAAATCCACGCCGCAGTCGGAAAGGGTCTGGGCCAGAGCCTGGGGAGCGGAAGCGGTGGCACTGCCATAGGGACTGCCGCAGAGGGTGCCCTCCAGATTCAGCACCGCCGCCTGGGCCTGGGCGAAAATTTCCGCCACATCCAGAAAAACATCGGTGTAGTCATAGCCGCCGCCAATTTCTCCGGCGGCAACGGTGCGGTCAGTGATATTCAGGTCGCCCCCCGCCACAATTTTGATGACGGTTTTATCCGTGCTGTCCGCCGGAGAGGTGGGGTTTTTCCCACCGGGCAGGGTCAGCACCAGCAGCACCGCCACCAGAGCGATGGCAGCAAGCCCCAGCCCGCCGAAAAAGAAAAGGGGCTTTTTGCGGGCCAGACGGAGAATTTTTCGTTTCAGTTTGTAAATGCGCTTGCCCATGGGCCTGCCTCCGGGAAAAAGATGCTATCATTTTACACCATTTTTCCCCGATGCACAAGGGCAATTTCGGAATTAAGAGTTAATTAGGGACGGCAAATAAAATTCAAAATTCTGAATTAAAAATTACAAATTCATTTCGTAGGGGCGATTTATAATCGCCCGGGCATTTCCCTTGAAAATGCCATCTGCGAAGCGGATAAATTGGAATTTGTCGAGGGCGCGTTTGTACTTTTCTTGTTCCGCCAAGAAAAGTACCAAAAGAATGCGGCATAGGGGAGGCGCTACGAAAAAGCGCCCTCCCCTATGTACCTCTCCAGCCGCCTTCTTTCCGTTCCCTGAAAATGTCCCGATTTTCAGGGAACTACCAGGAAAAAACTTTCAGGTTTTCACCTGGTAAGCGTTCAAAAATCGGAACATTTTTGGACGCTGGATGGCGTGGCGGCTGGGGCGAACGAGGCGACCG
>JBGVGH010000091.1:0-4171 GCA_045121575.1 Faecousia sp. | reverse complement strand
GTCACATACCCGCTGCGGATCGCATCCAGGATCTCTGTGGATCCGTCATCCACCTTGGCTTTTACCCGGGTTTTGATACCGTGTGCTTTTAAGAAGTCTGCAGTACCCTTTGTTGCCGAAATATTGAAGCCAAGTTCATAGAAGCGACGCAGCAGAGGCAGCGCCTCTTCCTTATCCTCATCGGATATGGTGGCAAAAACGGTACCATAGTTTTGCAGGTTCATACCGGATGCCTGCAGGGCCTTATAGAGTGCTCTTGTAAGGCTTCTGTCATAGCCGATGGCTTCGCCGGTGGATTTCATCTCCGGGCTGAGATAGGCATCCAGCCCCCGCAGCTTGGCAAAGGAGAACGCCGGTGCTTTGGCATAATACCGTTTCTTTTCATCGGGATACAGCTCTTCGATCCCCTGGTCTTTCAAGCTATGCCCCAAAGCAACCAATGTGGCTATATCTGCCAAGGGGTAGCCGGTGGCTTTGCTGAGAAACGGCACTGTCCGGGAGGACCGGGGATTGACCTCGATGATATACACAGCATCCTTTTCATCCACGATAAACTGGATATTGAACAATCCCTTGATTCCAATGGCAGGTCCCAGTTTTCTGGCATACTGAAGGATGATACCCTTGACCTTATTGGAAATGCTGAAGGACGGATACACAGAGATGGAGTCGCCGGAGTGGACACCGGTGCGCTCCACCAGCTCCATGATTCCCGGTACAAATACATTCTCTCCGTCACAGATCGCATCGATCTCCACTTCTTTGCCCCGGATATACTTATCCACCAGTACCGGCTTGTCTGTATCGATCTCTACAGCAGTGTGCAGATAATGGCGAAGCTGATCCTCATTTGCCACGATCTGCATGGCTCTGCCGCCCAGAACAAAGCTGGGGCGCACCAATACCGGATAGCCAATCCCCTTAGCGGCATCCACACCGTCTTCAATTTTGGTGACCGCTTTTCCTTTTGGCTGTGGAATCCTCAGTTCTGCCAGCAATTTTTCAAAGGCATCCCGGTTTTCCGCCTTTTCAATGGCAGCACAGTCGGTACCAATGATCTTCACGCCCAAATCTGCCAGAGGCTGTGCAAGGTTAATGGCAGTCTGTCCGCCAAGGGATGCGATCACGCCCTCCGGCTGCTCCAGTGTGACGATGTTCATCACATCCTCCACCGTCAGCGGCTCAAAGTACAGCTTATCGGAGGTGGTGTAGTCCGTGGAAACCGTTTCCGGATTGTTGTTGATGATAATGGCTTCATAACCTGCGTTTTTGATCGTTTGAATGGCGTGAACAGTGGAATAGTCAAATTCCACGCCCTGCCCGATACGAATCGGTCCGGAGCCCAGGACGATGACCTTTTTCTTATCCGAAACCACGGATTCATTCTCCGTTTCATAGGTGGAGTAAAAGTAAGGAATATAGCTGTCAAACTCCACGGCGCAGGAGTCGATCATCCGGTATCCCGGGCGAATGTTCCGATCCTTTCTCAGTGCATAAACGCGACTTTGCGTGGTGTGCCACAGCCGGGCAACCGCTCTGTCCGAGAAACCCATTTTCTTGGCCGCAAACAGAATGCTGCTGTCCACCGGATGCTTGCTGACCTGTTCCTCCATTTCCACGATGTTACGCATCTTGCGAATAAAGAAGGCATCAATCTGACTAGCACGGACGATTTCTTCCACAGATGTCCCCAGCCTAAGCAGCTGTGCAATGGCATAAATGCGGTCATCTGTTCCGATGGCAATGTAGGAAAGCAGCTCCTCCTCGCTCCAGTCATCAAATTTCTCCATATGCAGATGATACACACCAATCTCAAGAGACCGGATGCCCTTTAAGAGGCTTTCCTCAAAGGTGCGGCCCACACTCATGGTCTCGCCGGTGGCTTTCATCTGTGTACCAAGGCGGTTATTGGCATCAGAGAACTTGTCAAAGGGAAAACGGGGCATCTTCGTCACCACATAATCCAAAGCCGGTTCAAAGGATGCCGGGGTGTTGGCAAGGGCGATTTCATCCAGATGCATACCGACACAGATCTTCGCTGACACTCTGGCAATGGGATAACCGGATGCTTTGGATGCCAGTGCCGAGCTGCGGGATACTCGGGGATTGACCTCGATCAAGTAATATTGGAAGGACTTAGGGTCAAGCGCAAACTGCACATTGCAGCCGCCCTGTATGTTCAATGCCCGGATGATCTTCAGTGCAGAATCCCGGAGCATATGATATTCTTTATTGGTCAGGGTCTGAGAGGGGCAAACCACAATGGAGTCACCGGTATGGATGCCCACCGGGTCCAGATTCTCCATATTGCAGATGGCGATGGCGGTATCATTGGCATCCCGCATCACCTCATATTCGATTTCTTTATAGCCCTTGATGGACTTCTCTACCAGTACTTGATGCACCGGAGAGAGCACAAGGGCATTTTTCATGATCTCCCGGAATTCTTCCTCATTATCCGCAAAACCACCGCCTGTACCGCCAAGGGTAAAGGCAGGCCGCAGCACCACCGGATATCCGATTTCCTTTGCCGCATTCAGACCCTCTTCCATAGAGTTTGCAATCATGGAGGGCAGCACCGGCTCTCCAAGGCTCTCACACAGCTCCTTAAAAAGTTCCCGATCCTCCGCCTGTTCGATGCTTCGGCTGGGGGTGCCTAAAAGTTCCACCTTACATTCTCTGAGTACGCCCTTCTTTTCCAGCTGCATGGCAAGATTCAGACCGGTCTGACCGCCGAGGCCGGGAATGATGGCATCCGGGCGCTCAAAGCGGACGATCTTTGCCATATATTCCAGCGTCAGCGGTTCCATATAGACCTTATCCGCAATTGCCGGGTCCGTCATAATGGTTGCAGGATTGGAGTTACAGAGGATGACCTGATAGCCTTCCTCCTTCAGGGCGAGGCAGGCCTGCGTGCCTGCATAGTCAAATTCCGCTGCCTGTCCAATGACGATGGGGCCGGAGCCGATAACCAGTATCTTCTTTATGTCAGTTCTTTTCGGCATAGCTGTTTTCCTCCATCATCGTAATAAATTCATCGAACAGGTATGCGCTGTCCTGAGGCCCCGGCGCGCTTTCCGGATGGTACTGCACGGAGAATACCCGATCCTTTTCGCATTTCAGACCTTCTACCGTGTTGTCCAGAATGTTGATATGGGTCACAGTCAAGTCTGTACCTATCAAGCTGTCCGCATCCACCGCATAGGAATGGTTCTGCGATGTGATTTCAACCTTACCGGTTTCCAAATTCTTTACCGGATGATTGCCACCACGGTGTCCGAATTTCAGCTTATAGGTCTTGGCACCGTAGCTCAAGGCAATGATCTGATGCCCCAGGCAGATACCGAAGATGGGCAGCTCTCCCCGAAGCTGACGGACCAGTTCAATTACCGGCTTTGCATCCTCCGGATTTCCCGGACCGTTGGAAATGAACAGGCCATCCAGTGCCATTTCCCGAATCTCCCCGGCAGTGGTGTTCCAAGGCAGTACTGTCACATCACAGCCCCTTGTATTCAAGCTGCGGATAATATTATGCTTCATGCCGCAGTCGATGGCGGCCACATGAAACCGACTGTTTTCACAGGATGCTGTCCATGCTTTTGGGGTGCTGACCCTTGCCACCTGATCCTCGGGAAGGCGCAATGTCTGCAATCTGGCCACCGCAGCAATATTTGGAAAAGCCGCATCTGTAAGGAGTGCCTTGCCGGTACCTTTGTCCCGAATATGCCGGGCCAATGCACGGGTATCCACACCGGCGATTCCCACAATTCCAAACTTGCACATCACCTGTTCCAGTGTCTCAGCAGCACGGAAATTGGAGGGTTCGCCATTATATTCCCGGACGATTATGGCGCTGACGGTAGGACGGTCCGTTTCGTAGTCATCCTTGCACATGCCGTAGTTGCCGATCAGCGGATAGGTCATCACCACTGCTTGTCCGGTATAGCTTGGATCAGAAAGGATCTCCTGATAGCCAACCATTGATGTGTTGAACACGATCTCTGCGATCACCTCCCGGTTTTCACCAAAGTTGTATCCGTAAAATTCCGCACCGTCCTCCAGAACGATTTTCTTATTGTACTGCCGATTCATGATTTCACTTATCCTTTCGTAGGGACAGTTTCTGTTCAAATTGATCTTTTCGGGTATCCTCCGGAATATCGGTGGGATA
>JBGVGH010000090.1:0-15783 GCA_045121575.1 Faecousia sp. | reverse complement strand
TTTTTTTGCCGCGCAAAAAGGGGCCGCCCAGCGGGCAGCCCCTTTTGCATGGTATGGAATTACACCAGCGCGGCGGTGATGATGGCCATCTTGTAGACCTCGTCGGCGTTGCAGCCGCGGGACAGGTCGTTGATGGGTGCATTCAGGCCCTGCAGGATGGGGCCGTAGGCCTCGTAGCCGCCCAGACGCTGGGCGATCTTGTAGCCGATGTTGCCGGCTTCAATGCAGGGGAAAATGAAGGTATTGGCATAGCCTGCCACGGGGGAGCCGGGGAACTTCAGCTGGCCCACTTCGGGAGCCACGGCAGCGTCAAACTGCATTTCGCCGTCAATAGCCAGTTCGGGAGCCATAGCCTTGGCCTCGATGGTGGCATCGTGGCTCAGCTTCACGGTGGCACCCTTGCCGGAGCCGTTGGTGGAGAAGCTCAGCATGGCAACCTTGGGGTCGATGCCGAACACCTTGGCGGTCTTGGCGGTTTCCACAGCCACCTCAGCCAGCTTCCGGGCGGCGGACACAACCACATTGCCCTCCTTGTCCAGGGTATCCTCATAGCTGATGTTGATGGCGCAGTCGCCCATGGCCAGCTTTTCCTCGCCCCGCACCAGAATGAAGCAGGAGGAAACCAGGTTGGCACCCTTCTTGGTCTTGACCAGCTGCAGGGCGGGACGGACGGTATCGGCGGTGGAATAGGTGGCGCCGCCCAGCAGGGAGTCGGCATAGCCCATCTTCACCAGCATGGTGCCGAAGTAGTTGCCCTTCAGCAGCGCGGCGCGGCAGTCCTCGGGGGACATCTTGCCCTTGCGCAGCTCCACCATCTTGTTCACCATCTCGTCCATGCCGGGGTAGGTCAGGGGGTCAATGATTTCAACACCCTCGATGTTGAAGCCGCCCTTGGCGGCGTTGGCCTTCACTTCCTCCACATTGCCGATGAGGATGGGGGTCAGGAAACCGCCCTCCACCAGCCGGGCAGTGGCCTCCAGAATACGGGCATCGTGGCCCTCGGTAAAGACAATCTTTCTGGGATTTGCCTTCAAAGTTTCGATCATCGCGTTAAACATGGGTATCATTCCTCCATATTTCGGGCCAAGCCCGTATTATTACATAATAATTATATACCACAATTTTCCATGACGCAAGTGCCTTTTCCCATTTTCCCCAGAAACTTTCCAAAACTGCCCGCAGGCCGCTAAATTGGGGTTTATCGAGATGTTTAGGAAAGCAAAATGTAGGGCGGGGTCTTGACCCCGCCGTCCAGTTAAATACTTCAACCGCTTTGAAATTTGAAACGCCCTGCCGGGGGCGGTACTTTCTTGTGCAGACAAGAAAGTACCCAAAGAATCTGCCCAAGGGGCGCTTCGCAAAGGCGCCCCCTTGGGAATTCCGGTTTGCGGTGCCCAGCATCAGCTGCGCTCACTTCGTGAGCTTGCTGCTTGCTGACCGCTGCACCTCACGCGGCTCCCTTTCTCCGCCCCCGGCGGCGGTCGCCTCGTTCGCCCCGCCGCATCACCATCCAGCGCCCAAAAATGTTCCGATTTTTGGGCGCTTACCGCTCAAAAACCAGAAAGCTTTCACCTGGTAGACCTCAAAAAATCGGAACATTTTTTGAGGTCGGATGGTTGGCGGCTGGAGGGGTACATAGGGGAGGGCGCTTTTTCGTAGCGCCTTCCCTATGCCGCATTCTTTTGGTACTTTTCTTGGCGGAGCAAGAAAAGTACGAACGTTCCCTCGACAAACCCCAATGGTTATTCTACGGTCACAACGCCGTCGTCGGACACGGTGATGGTCATGCCGTCCTGGACATAGGCCAGGAATTCATCTCCCAGCGAATCCACAACCGGCATCTTCACATCCTCCAGCCATACATCCGCCAGCACTGCGCCGGCAGCCGCCAGAGAATCAATGGGCTTGGAAAACAGCATACACGCCGGCTGACGGTGCATGGAGCAGGCGCAGTACAGCACCAGCCCCCCTGTGGTGGAACCGATGGTCATGGGCAGGCACAAAGCCTTTCCCACCATGGGCTTGCCGTAGAGGTCGGGGTTGTTCTGGTCGCCGCAGGTGGCCTTTTTATCCCCAAACTGCAATGCCTTCTGGAAGGAGGCCAGGGTGTTCAGTCCCCCGTGGGACACCAGCGCCTCAGCCCGGACACTGCCGGGGGCAATCACCCGTCCCTGAAACTTTTTCATCACGCATTGCCTCCTTTCGTAATCTTCCGCAGAATCTCCTCGTCGGTGTAGTACCGGGCGGTGGTATAGGTTCTGAGCTTGTTGGAAGAAGTGATTACCGGCATTTTGCCGGCCAGAGGGTTATTCATGTACATCAGCGGGCAGATGTAGGAGGTGATGACGCCGGTGGCTTTCAGCCGGGCGGCGTAGGGGGTCTTTTCAAACTCCGCCAGCACGCCGGGGGCGGCGGTGAACACCGTGGGGATGACCACCTTTTTGTTTCCGGCCTCTTTCAGCCCCGCTTCCACCCGGTCAGTCCAGTCCTTCAGCTGCTGCAGGCTCATGTGGGGGCAGCCCATGAAGCACAGCTTGGGCTTGGCCTCGGGATTTTTCCACACCACGGGATAACTGTCGTAAACCCGCTGCAATTCTGCGTCGTCAATGACATAAACCTGGGGATTTTCCGCAAGCAGGCTCTCTCCCAGCTCGACCGCCTCCGGGGTCAGATTTTCCACATGGTACAATCCCACCGCACCGTTGCTGGCGGTGGCGGCGCCCATGTCCTTGAGATAAGTGCAGGCTTCCTCGTTCAGCTCCGTGCCAATCCACTTGTCCAGACCCCGGATATAGGGCACGGCCTCCATCACCTTCATGCCGATGGCAGAGCCCAGCAGCTGGGCCTCGGGCTTTTTGCTGGTTTTGATTTCCACCACCCAGGTGGCCTTGCGGCCCTCGTCGGTCAGCAGGCCGAAATAGGGCACAAAGCCCGCCACGCTGCCCATCAGGTCCATGATGCCGGAATTGCGGTTGCACCGGGCGCCCAGCACGGAGTTGGCATACACCACCGCGGAGGACTCCGCCCAGCTGAGCACATCGCCCTTTTTGGGCTTGTTGCCCACCTGGTCCATGTAGCAGGTGCAGGTGAAGGCGTTGCTCTCCATCAGGCCCAGCTTTTCCAGCTGCCCTTCATAAAAATCCTGCCGGGAATACATGAAATTCTTAAATACAAAGTCCAGCAGGAAATTGCTGGGGACATTTTTATCCAGCGGCCGGGGGTCCACCGAGAAGGTCTGCCCGGAAACGGCACCCGCCTCAATCAGCTGGTTCATCAAATCATACACAGGCCCCAGGGCTTTCAGGCCAAAAGAAGTGACCAGATGGTTGTGTTCCCCGGTGACGGGCACCATTTTGGTGGCGCCGAAAATTTCGCCGTAGCGCACCAGGGTCTGCATCACCTTGGCCAGAGTTTCGCCCTTTTCGCCGTTATAGATGGCCTGCTGTTCGTCGGTTAAAATCATAGCTTCTCCTTTCCCGCTTACAGCTTCATGCACACATCCCAGGCCTGCCAGATGACAGTGCGCAGATTCCCTACCTTGCAGGCGTCACCGATGACATGGATGTGCTTTCCTTTTTCCACCAGAGGGGCGGGGCGGTAGCCGGTGGAGAGGATGACGGAATCGGCGGGGATTTTGAACTGCCTGCCCTCCTTGTCCGTGACCGTCACGCCGTCGGAAGCGATTTCATTGGTTCTGGTTTCCAGATACACCGGCACACCATTGGCCTTGAAGAAGTCCCGCAGGAAGCTGGTGTTGGCAAGGCAGATGCCCGGGGTGCAAATCAAATCGTCCAGCATTTCCACAATGGTGGGCTTTTTGCCCTGCAGGAACAGTTCATAGGCGATTTCACAGCCCGTCAGGCCGCCGCCAATGATGGTGACATTTTCTCCCACTTCTTGCCGGCCCAGCAGGAAGTCCACCGCCTGCACGCCCAGCTCCACTCCCTTGACGGGGATGCGGTTGGCCTTCGAGCCGGTGGCGATGATGACTTCATCCGCCGACAGCTCTTCTGCCGACTTGACCTCGGTGTTCAGCTTCACTTCGATGGGATATTTGGTCAGTTCCCGGCGGTACCAGGCAATGAGCTCCCGGTCCTTTTCCTTGAAAGAGGGGGCCGCCGCGGCAATGAACACGCCGCCAAGCTCACCGCTCTTTTCATACAGCGTCACCTTGTGGCCACGCTTAGCGCAGACCAATGCTGCCTCCATACCGCCGATGCCGCCGCCGACGATGGCGATGTTCTTCACCTTTTTTGCCGGGGCGATGTAATGCTTTTTCGACTGCATGGTTTCCGCGTTGACGGCGCAGCGGGCAAGACCCATGGTGTCTTTCAAATCCTGGGTGTTGGCATGGCCCTTGGACGAAGAGAAGTTAAAGCAGCCGCTGTGGCAGCAGATGCAGGGACGGATGTCCTCCAGACGGTCTTCCAGCAGCTTTGTGACCCACTGGCCGTCTGCCAGAAACTGCCGGGCGATGCCCACCGCGTCAATGCGGCCGTCGGCAATGGCCTGGGCGCCCACCTCCGGCTCCATCCGTCCGGCGCAGACCACGGGGATGTCCACAAATTTCTTGATGTGGGCCACATCCTCCAGGTTGCAGTTCTGGGGCATATACATGGGCGGGTGGGCCCAGTACCAGGAATCGTAGGTGCCGTTGTCGGCGTTGAGCATATCATAGCCCGCGTCCTGCAAATATTTGGCGGCCTTTTCCGATTCCTCCATGCCGCGGCCTACTTCGGTGTAGCTTTCGCCGGGGACGGCGCCCTGGCAGAAGCCCTTGACCTTGGACTCTACGGAGTAGCGCAGGGAAACGGGGAAATCGTCGCCGCAGGCTTTCTTGATGGCCTGCACCACCTCCACCGGGAAGCGGTAGCGGTTTTCAAAAGAGCCGCCGTACTCGTCGGTGCGGTGGTTCGTCCATTCCATGGTGAACTGGTCCAGAAGATACCCCTCATGCACCGCGTGCACCTCCACGCCGTCCACCCCCGCGTCCTTACAGAGCTTGGCGGTCTTGGCAAAGGCCTCAATGATTTCGTGAATCTGTTCCTTTGTCATTTCCGGGGTGGTGATTTCCGGGTCCCAGCGGGCGGGCAGGGGGCTGGGGCTGGCCAGCTCGTGGCTGGTGTCGATGACGGGCTTGATAAGCGTCCGCATCACTTTATTTTTGTGCATGGGCGCAATCATGTCGGTGATGGCCCAGGAGCGGCCCATGCCGGCGGTGAGCTGGATAAAGAGCTTGGCGCCGGTTTTATGGATTTCCACCATAAATTCCTTCAAATCCTCAAACATCTTGGGATTCTGCCACAGCCACTTGCCCCAGAAGGTATCCCGCAGGGGGGCGATGCCGGGGATAATCAGACCCACATTGTTCTGCGCCCGCTCCAGAAACAGCTTGGCCGCTTCCTTGTCGAACTTGCAGCCCGTCAGTTCAAACCAGCCGAACAGGGAGGTTCCGCCCATGGGGCACATGACAATGCGGTTTTTGATTTCCACATTGCCCACCTTCCAGGGGGTAAAGAGGGCTTCGTATTTTGCGTCCATATCCGCACTCCTTTGTCAGTAGAATCGGAAAGCAAAGGCTTCCCGGTGGTTATATTATATAATCCTTTCCAATTCCTGTCAAGAAAAGGGCGTTTTCAGTTGCAACCGATAGACACCGTAGGGGCACCCGTCCCCGGGTGCCCGGGCATTTCCGGCGGAAATGCCATCGGCGAAGCGGATAAATACCAGAACCCCCTTGTCATCCTGAGCGGAGCGTTAGCGGAGTCGAAGGATCTCATGGAGTGAGGCGGAGATTCTTCGACTCGCCTTCGGCTCGCTCAGAATGACATAGCTTTTTGCTACTGAGCGGCGGGGGCAAGACCCCGCCCCAGACTGTCGAAAAAGCCCAGCTTTTTGGTTATATGGCAGGCTTTCCAACGATGACGATGTGATGATGAATTCTTTGGAAAACCAGTTAGAGATCGTCCGGGAGTATGCCCGGAAACATTGATATGAGATTGTCGGGGAGTCCTACGATGACAATGTCAGCGGCATGCGGTTCGACCGCAAGGGATTGAATCAGGTAACCCAGGCTGTGGATGCCGGAAAGATCGACGTAGTTATTGTGAAAGACCTGTCCCGGTTGGGGCGGCATCAGATGCAGACAGCCTTGTTCATCGACTACCTGCGCCAATGTGGAGTGGCTGTGATTTCTGTCACCGAGGGGCTGAACACCATGAATGATGGGGATGACCTGATTATCGGTGTCAGGCAACTTATGAACGATTACTATGCCAGGGACATCGGCAATAAGATCCGTCACGGCTACCGGGAGAAGCAAAAAGAAGGGCTGGTTGTCAAACCACCCTTCGGCTACTGGAAAGACCGCAACACCGGCCGCATCCGGCTCCACCCGGAAGCATCGGTGACGGTGCAGATCATCTATGGATTGTACTGCGAAGGACTGGGGCAAAAGGAGATCAGCCGCAGGCTCAATGCCATGGCGCGGAGGACACCCCAGCAACTCCACGACGAACGGTGCGGAAAATCACAGGGAAGAAGCTACCGCTGGACATACCAAAGCGTGAAGAACATCCTGGTGGAGGAAAGCTATACCGGCCTGCTGGTAAACCACCGAACCGAAACCCATGGGCGAACCGTCACCCCGGTGCCAGAGGACGAGCAATACCGCCATGAGAAATTCTTCCCGGTGATCATCGATCGGGAGGAATGGGAGCAGGTGCAGGTACTGTTGAAAGCCAATGCCAAGCCTTACCGTGGCAACACCCCATCCCACCGTTACGCAGGACTGCTCACCTGTAGCGACTGCGGCAGCACCTTCGTACCGAGAATTCGGTGCTGGAACGGCAACCGCCGGGTGGAATATCTCTGCAAGAGCTATATGCACCACGGCAAGGAATTTTGCACATCTCACCGCATCCGGGAATCCGAGCTGGATGCCAGGGTACAGCAGTACACCGAGGAACTACGGAGCCAGTGGACAGCAGAACAGGCGGATCTCCGGCGGCTACATCGGCTATGGGAAATAAAGCGACCGGCAATCCAAGCACATATTGCAGAACTGTACGATGAAATCCAGCGGCTGGAGCAGGAGATCGATGACCTGCTGCTGGAGAAAATCCATAGCGGCGGCTAAATTCCCGTTTGTAGCCAACAGCGAGAGTGCGGACGATGCGTAGATCGTCCGCACCTTTTCTGTCCGAAAACTGCCCCGCTTTCCCGGCTCTAGAGCCGAAAGAATTACACAAATTACAGGAGGTTTTATGAAAACAGGACTAACACGAAAGCAAAAGGTCACCGAGTTCTACTTCAACGAACACGATGACCTTGCCGAAATTTATACCCACAACACAGACTTGAAGAAACGACTTCTTGCGTATGCCAAGGAGTACCCGGAACGGTGCCAGCTCACCGAAGATGACGAACAGGGCGGCCTGCGGTTTGAGATCGATAAGCACCGCATCGGCATCCGTCTCACAGCTCCCTACTCCCCGGAACGGAGAGAATCATCCAGACAGCGCGCAAAGAGCAACCCCGTTACAAAAAGCGGAAAGGTGCCGCTGTAAACGGCACCTTTGGTGGGTGTCTGAGTAATCGAACCTCACGGGATCTCCTTTTATGTTCAGCGCAATATAAACATATTCCTTAGCTGTATCGTTATTTCTTGCCTTCAGGCAACAGCAATTCTTCTTCACGGCACTTGCGAATGATGTGCGGAGTCCTTTCAATAGGCTCTGGCACTTCATCTTCTGCGTATTTTTCCACGGAAACGACTTCAACTGCGTTCATGGTGTTCTTTTTTCCGAGAACATAAACGATGTCACCAGCTGCAATTGTCTCATCATCAGTGATGTAATACTGCGTCTTCTTTCTTCCGATCATCAAGCGGCAATAGATTACCTTTGGAACTTCCGGCACATCATTCAATTCCTTCAGTACCGGAGCGATTTCGCATTCTCGCAGTGCTTTTATATCTGCGCTATGATGATCCATAATGTAGTCGCGGATTTTCACCTTATCACCAGTTGACAGCTTTTTTCCATTGATTGCTTTTTCAAAGGCATTGAAGAAAACGATTTCGTTCTTTTCCAGCTGCTGCCCGTGACGACCACATTTCAGCAACAGCACAAGGTATTCTCGAATGGCATATTGCATGACGAGGTTCTCGGTGAGCTTTTCTTTTGACTGGGATTTCTTTCTGAACTGTAAGGCCTTTAGTGCTTTATGCTCCACAAGTAACTTCTGGAAGTCTTGCTGCTGGCCTGTGATCATAGCAAGCAATCTACGGTTATCCTTCTGTAAAAGCTCTATCTGCTTTTTCAGTTTATTCACTTGCGGTTGTCGAATTAGGAATCCAGTAAGGAATCCAAATAGTGTGAGTAACAGTCCTATTACCCAGTATAGTGCTTTTTTCATGGTGCTTCCTCACTAAAAAAGACGAGTAATTCTTCAATATTGGCATCCGCATCATCCGCCGCCCGTATCATAGCATCGGCGCTATCATAAGCATCCAGCATCAATACGGGATTCTGCGGTCTGGATGCGATGGCAATTGCTTTGGCATGGAGTATTTCAGTTGTTTCTGAAAGCTTCCGTATTTCTTTGCTGTTCAAATAACAAAACTGTGCAAACGATACGCTCATCGCACCTGCCAGCGGAATGTTTATGTATGGCACTCCGTTCTGCCTTATACAGCCGGCCACCGCTTCACCGAAGAAGTTGACGGCATAAGCAATGAGTCGAATTTCGGTCCGGCGAATATCATCCTTAACCTGTCTGATTAAGAAATACAGTTCCGACATCGCCTTAACCACCACACCAGCTGCCACATCCTGCGCACGGATGGTCATCATATGGGAATAGATTTCTTGTGCACCAGTTTTCAATCCGGTGGTTTCCTCCGACAGCTGCTGGGCAACCTTGATGAGATAATTTGATGTTTTGTTGTTCTCATCGACCACATCCAAAAATGAGCTGCCAGGTAGCGGCAATCCCTGCTTCGATGCTGTGTCGGCCAACAAATGTCGCACTGCCTGTAAAATGCCTGTAAGACCTTTTTGGTTATACATCAGTGCGAATGGATTGTCCTCACCGATAGAGAAAATATCGTGTCCCCACAAAAGTCGATGAAATAAGCAGTATGCATTGCCGCCGTTTCTATTTTTGAACGGTCGCTCGACCATGTCGATATGGTCGCCTTCATGATGTAGCGCTTTTCCAAGAAATGTTTGGAATCTGTCGTACTCACCGCTGCTGCCACTGGCCGCTTTATGTATCTGATCCAGATATTGAGCAAACGCTTCATTGGTGGAAATGAACACACCGGCAAGTCCGATTGCGATTGCGTAACAGTAGTCCCACGCATCCAGCGAAGAACTGCTTTTTTCTATCAGCGTTAAGTCTGCTGCTGTCGGTATCTCCAATTCCGCAATTGTTTGCACTATGGATTCTTCAACGCTCCTCAACGCAGTTTGGTATTCCAGTTCGTAATCGTCCATAGTTATATCTCCGGGAACAAAAGCGCAACCCACAACAGTCGTTCTACCGTAGTACTATCTGCTTTTCCAAAAAGCTGTTGCATGACACGAATATTCTTATCGTCGATTTCATACTCAACTGCTGCACCAGCCAGTTTGAATGTTTCTACAAGTCCTAAACCATCAGCGCAGACACTGGGATCAATGCTATTCAGCAGAAAAGAAAGTGAATAGTTCGGATTTTTACTGTTTGCTTTATAGCTATCAATGAGCTTGGTACTTACCGTAAGTTTCATATTATCCCCTCCAACGCGAAATTTGACATTATAATTGTAGCACAAACTTCAGTATTTTCAATTGGTACCCGAAAAATAGTCGTTTGCTAAAAAGAAAGGGTATCCATAACGAGATCCGTTATAGATACCCATACTGGTGCGGGCAACAGGACTCGAACCTGCACGCTCTCGCGGGGGAACCTAAATCCCCTGAGTCTACCAATTCCACCATGCCCGCATATTCTTTTGTACCTCTGATTTTTACACGGAGAGGTATCCGAGGTGGGGCGTTTTGCCTGATCCACGATTTATAAAAACAGGAGAACCTGCTTTTAGAGAATGGATTGCCACACCAGTCTACGGACTGGTTCGCAATGACAGGTTAGAGATTTGCTTCGTACTGCACGACCTGCCTTGGCGTTCTGGCAATGAAAATCGACACGAGCTCAAGTAAACCAAAACGCTTTTTCATATCTTCTGCATTGACCAAAGCCTCAGATGTAATAGCCTGATCCATCATAATCTGCGGACGCTCATAGTAGAGGGTAGTGGTTTCATTGTTTTTATCCAGGAACGCAAAGTACACCCTACAATAGTTTTTAATATCAAACGGTTGAAACTTACTTTCCATAGCATTCCCACCTACCAAAAACCTTCACTGAGGTGACAGTACCTAAATCCAATGAGTCTACCAATTCCACCGCATCCGCGTATGCAATTAGAAATTACAAATTCTGAATTCAGAATTTCCTGCTTGTTTTATCATTCGTAGGGGCGGTCTGTGACCGCCCGCGGGCGACCGCAGGTCGCCCCTACGGCGTATGACAGGAAGCCGCCGTGCCTGCCGATTTTCGCAAGCACGGCTATTTTACCATCATTTGCTTTTCCTGTCAACTTGAAAAGGGTCAATCGATGCCGTACAGCCGCTTGCCGTTTTCCCGGGTGACGCGGGCGATTTCCTCGGCGCTGAGCCCCCGGATTTCCCCCAGACGCTGGGCCATGCGGTAGAGATAGCCGGGGTGGTTGCGCTTGCCCCGGAAGGGCTCCGGCGCCATGTAAGGGCAGTCGGTTTCCAGCACCAGACGCTCCAGCGGAATGGTCTGCGCCACCTCCACCGCCTTGCGGGCATTTTTGAAGGTCAGCACCCCGGTAAATCCGATGTACCAGCCCCGGCGCACCAGCTCCAGTGCCATCTCCGCCGAGCCGGAGTAGCAGTGGAAAACCCCTTTCACCGTTGGAAATTCATCCACAATGGCCAGCGCATCGCCGTGGGCGTCCCGGTCGTGGACGATGACGGGCAGGCCCATCTCTGCTGCCAGCGCCATCTGCCGCCGGAAAGCCGCCTGCTGAATCTCCCGGGGAATGTCCTCGTAGTGATAGTCCAGGCCGATTTCCCCAATGGCACGGATTTTGGGATTTTGTTTACATAACATCCTATATTCCGCAATAACCGCCTCGTTTACTTCGTCAGCCACATCGGGATGGGAGCCGACGGCACCGTAAAGGTAGTCGAACTGGTTGACCAGGCGGCACACATTCCGGGAGGAATCCAGGCTGCACGCCGGGATCATAATCAGGGAAATCCCCTCTGCGGGGTAGTTTTTCAGCAATTCCAGCCGGTCCTCGTCAAAAGCCCGGTCATCCATGTGGGCGTGGGTGTCAAAGAGCATGGTTTTCCTCCTGTGTCAGCAGCGCAATCAGACAGCCGTCGGCTTCAAATACCCGGCTATCGGTTAACATAAAATTTGTATGTGTGGGGTGGGAGCCGATTCCCTGCCCGGTGCGTTTCCCTGCGGCCTCCTTCAGCACCCAGAAGGTCAGCAGCGCCCGGTTTTGGTCGGCGGCGCGGTCGTATTGGGCTTTTTCCCCGGGAGAGAGGATTTTTTTCGCCAGCGCCGGGTTGACTCGGCGGGTCAGCTCCTCCGCATCCAGCCCCACCGGGCCGTCGGAAAGGGCGCAGCAGGCGTGATTCTGGCTGTGGGAAATGGAAAAATGCCACGCACCCGTTGCAAAAAAAGGCTTTCCCAGGGGCGTTTCTTGAATTTCCGGCAAAACTTCGCCCACATTTTCCCGATAGAGCCGCTGCAGAAGCTGCCGCCCCACCGCGTGACCGCTGCGGCCATCCAGCCGCTCCATGGCAAAATACACCATCGCACCCCCCCATTTTCCACCTATTTTAGCGACAAAACAGGCTCCTGTCAAATAAAATCCTGGCAGTTAGGAGTTAGGAGTTAGGAGTTAGGAATTAGGAGTTAGGAGTTAGGAATTAGGAGTTAGGAGTTGACAGTAGGGGCGGCAAATATAATTTAGAATTCTTAATTCTAAATTATGAATTTCATCTGTAGGGCAAAGGCATGCCTTTGCCGCTCAGAAGCAAAAAACCTTTGTCATTCTGAGCGAGCCGAAGGCGAGTCGAAGAATCTCTGCCTTTCCTCTATGAGATCCTTCGACTTCGCTGCGCTTCGCTCAGGATGACAAAAGACGGCGGCATCGTGCCAGAAAGCCAAAAACGAAATGCAGGGCGGCATAGCTGCCGCCCTGCGTGGTTCATTTGTAATGATTTTACTTGCCTGCCACGGACAGGTTCTCCACCAGCACGGAAGGCGCGCCGAAGGTGGTCGTGCCAAAGGGTCTGGGCAGGGTCACCTTGTTGCTCAGAGCGGTGATTTTTCCCAGCAGGTCGTAGAAATTGCCTGCCACGGTGAAGGACTTGACAAAGTCCGCCTTCTTGCCGCCGCGAATCAGGAAGCCTGCGCTCTGCAGGGAGAAGTCACCGGAAATGGCATTGGCACCGGCGTGCAGGCCACTCAGGTCGTTGATGTAAACGCCGCCCTCGGCCTTCTGGAGCAGCTCGTCTTCGGTGCAGTCACCCGCTGCCAGGTACATGGTGAAGGGCTGGATGTTGACCGCGGAATCGTAGCTGGCCTTGGAGGCGTTGCCGGTGGTCTTTTTCCCGGCCACAGCCGCGGTTTTCAGGTTGTACAGCAGGGTGTTGAGCCGGCCGTTTTCAATCACATTCTTCTTGTGGGTGGGGCAGCCCTCGGCATCAAAGTTGATGGGGGCGGGATTTTCCGGATGGAAGGGGTCGTCCACCAGGGTCACCAGGGGAGAGGCGATTTCCGCTCCCTCCTTGCCCGCCAGCTTGGACAGGCCCTTCTGGGCGTATTCACTGGAGAACACAGAGGAGAACACATTCAGCAGGCTGGCCATGGCCTCGGGGCTGAACACCACGGGGCACACCGCCGTGGGGGGGACATCGCCGCCCAGCTTCCGCTTGGCATCTTCCACCGCCTTGGAAACCATGGCGTCGGTGTCCAGCTTGCTCAACTGGCCCATTTTAATCTGGTAATCGTTGGACATTTCCTTGCCGTCGGACACCACAGCCGCAGTGACCATGCCGCTGAAGCTGTTTTTGTAATACAAATCCAGGCCCTTGGAATTGAAAATGGCGGTTTCGCTGGTGCCGGAGAGCACATTGACCTGACTGCCGTCGATGACCGCGGCATCCTTTTCATACAGCTTTTTCTCCGTGTCCAGACAGGCGGCCACCATTTCCTCGGTGGAGGGCAGGGGGTATTCCTTCACTTCCAGCGGCTCATAGACCTGACCGCCTTCACACAGGAACACCGCCTCCTCGCTTTCCAGCACAGAGGCATTGTCCACCGCCCGCTCCACAATGGCAGCGGCCTCGGCTTCGTTCAGCGCCTCGGTGGAGGCGTAGCCCATCTTGCCGCCCACGATGCAGCGGAAGCAGACACCGCCGTCCTGAGAGGCGGAAAATTCGTTGATTTCATGGCGGAAGGTGTCCACGCTGGTGGAGGAGCCTGCCTGATAATAAAGCTCATATTCCGCAATGCCAAGGGAATCGCACTTGGCAATGACGGCATTTTTAAAAGACTGATAATCCATAATTCTACCTCCTTATCTGCCGCCGACGGTGATGGAGCCGACGCGAATCAGCGGCTGACCCACATTGGTGGGGACGCTGCCGCTGCTGGAGCCGCACATACCCTGGCCCATGTCCAGATTCTTGCCCACCATGTCGATGTTCATGATGCATTCGCTGCCCTTGCCCACCAGAGAGGCGCCCCGGACAGGCTCGCAGATTTTGCCGTCCCGGACGATGTAGCCTTCATTGACGGCGAAGTTGAATTCGCCGGTGGTGGGGTTGACGGAGCCGCCGCCCATTTCCTTGGCAAACAGGCCATACTCCATGGAGGCGATGATGGCGTCGTTGTCATCCTCGCCCTCGGCAATGTAGGTGTTGGTCATGCGGGAGGTGGGGGTGTAGGCGTAGCTCTGGCGGCGGGAGGAGCCGGTGGAGGACATGCCCATGCGGCGGCCGTTGAACTTGTCAATCATGTAGGACTTGAGAATGCCCTTTTCAATCAGCACATTCTTCTGGGCAGGGGTGCCCTCGTCGTCGATGTTGATGGAGCCCCAGGCGTTGGGGATGGTGCCGTCGTCAATGGCGGTGACCTTGGTATTGGCAATCTGCTGGCCCAGCTTGCCGGCAAACTGAGAAGTGCCGTAAGCCACGGAGGAAGCCTCCAGAGAATGGCCGCAGGCCTCGTGGAAGATAACGCCGCCGAAACCGTTGCCGATGGCAACCGGCATCACCCCTGCGGGGCAGTAGCCCGCGCCGGCCATGGTGACGGCCTGACGGGCGGCGTGGAGGCCCACTTCCTTGGCATCGATGATGTCAAACATCTCCATGCCCATGCGCCGTCCGGGGGAGCAGGAGCCGGTCTGGGTGCCCTCGCCCTTGTCCGCCACGGCGGAAATGGCGATGCGGGTGCGAATCTGGCGGTCCTGGGCGTAGGTGCCCTCGGTGTTGGCAATGAGGATGTTGTGGTCCACATCCAGCAGATTGCCGGTGGTCTGGACGATGGAGGGGTCATATTCCTGAGCGGCAAAATAGCCCTGCTTCAGAATGTCCACCTTCTCCCGGTTGTGCAGGGAGCTGGGGACGATTTTCACCGGGTGAATGTCGCCGAACAGCCGCTCCTTCAGCACGATGTCGATTTGGGCATCGCCCTGGCCCAACGCTTCAGCCGCCGTCTCGGCGCAGCGCAGCAGGCCAGCCTCGCTGGTGTCCACGGTGGAGGCCATGACACTGCGCAGGCCCTTGTAGACCCGGACAGCCGCGCCGGCCACCACGGTGTCCTTTACGGCGTCCACCTTGGAGGCAATCATGCTGATGTTGTGGTTGATGGTGTTTTCAGCGAAAATTTCCGCATAGTCAGCGCCGGTGGAAACGGCCTTTTGCAGAACCCGCTGGCAAATTTCTCTGGAAATCATAAGCAAATTTCTCCTTTTTCAGATTTGCACCCATTCTATCACGGGTGGGAAAGAAAAGCAATCCTTTTCTGGTTGAGATGCACAAAAATAAACACCACTGCCTGTCTAAAACAGGCAGTGGTTGTTCCGTGTGCGGAAAAATGTCCGTTATCAGGAGATGGAAATTTGTAATTTTTAATTCTTAATTCTGAATTTTTTGCATCCCCCGCATTATTCATAGCACACCTTCACATCGCCGAAGGAGATGCTGCCGGTGAGGTGGAGGGTGACTCTGGCATCACTGTCCGGGCAGGACTGGTCCTTTTCCCATTTGCTCACCGCCTGGGCGGTGACGCCCAGCTTCTCCGCCAGCTGCTCCTGGGTCAGACCCAGCCGCTTGCGGTGGGCCATAATGCGTTTGCCGGTTGTTTCTTCCATAGGGGTTCCACCTCTTTCTTGGATGGGGCTATCATACCATGCACAGGGGGGAAATTGCTATCAATTATCTGTTCATTTACAAAAAAATCCCCACAACCGCCGGTTGAAAACGCTTCAACTGCCGGTTGCAGGGCCATGTGGAACGAAAAAAAGGGGAGCGGAATCCATTTTGGATTTGTCGAGCCACGGCATTGTAGGGCAAAGGCATGCCTTTGCCGCTCAAAGTTGAAAAGGTGTGTCATTTAAGAGCGAGCCGAAGGCGAGTCGAAGAATCTCTATCTTTCCACATGAGATCCTTCGACTTCGATAGC